>CAJUKF010000015.1 GCA_910587355.1 uncultured Muribaculaceae bacterium | reverse complement strand
CTTGATTTTTTATTCTGCCGGTGTAAAAATCTCATGATTTTTATCTACATTTGCATCATGAAAATCATAAAGTGCGGCAAAGACGATTACAGTATCCTTGTTGGAATATGGGAGCGCTCCGTGCGTGCCACACACAAATTCCTGTCCCAGGCAGTTTTTAATGAAATAAAAGCCTCCTTGGAGCCCCTTTATTTCCCCAATGTCGACCTGTATGCTGTTGACGACAATGGCGTTTTAGTCGGCTTCATCGGCCTGCGCTCCGATACCATAGAGATGCTTTTCATTGACAGCGACCGCCGCAACCAAGGATATGGCTCGGCTCTGACAGACTTCGCCATACAGAAAGGCGCCACAAAAGTAGATGTAAACGAACAGAATCCCTCAGCCCTGAATTTCTACACCGCAAAAGGCTTCCGAATTATTTCCCGCGATGAAACTGACGATGCCGGTCGCCCCTATCCCATTCTGCACCTCTCTTTATGAGGGATAACATGTACTTCGTCATTCACCCAGGGAGGTTGTGACTTGTCCCATGTGATATAAGAGTTGAGAAGGTATATAGATATAGCAGAATCACTGAAATCCACATTCCAAGCGACCAGATAATTCTTGTCTTTAACGGGAGTTGGTTGAACTGATTATAATATCTCTCGCTCTTTTTATTAAAGTCTAAAAAAAGCACAATAATAAAGTCAATCGCAAATACAATCCATAAAATCTGCGGGAACATATAACGCGTCATAGGTATCACACATATAGCAAGGACAACTGCCAAATCTATTAAATTACAAAATCTGTAATCTGGGCGGTCTCCATAATCCATAATACAGAAAGACATTAAGGCATAAGCCCTGTATTTAACCAGAGCATCATAATAAGCCACAGCTTTCCTACGTATCCGCTCAGTTATACGCGTTCGTCTGCACCACCTTCTTATATAAGTATAACTGTCGCACCACCATCCGCTTCTGAACGCACACCGGTGTCCTTTCTTTCGTTCTTCCTTTATTACTTCCATCACATCTTTTTCCCGGCCGTTGTGAATCAGAGCCATTAGATAAAGTAATCTGTCAGGGTCGAGATATATTTTCGGCTCTTCGGGATAGAATACGTCTGCATCAGGGTTGCCCGTCAGAAACTCCGATATCACTTTCGTAACCTTGTCGAAGACCTCCTCAAACACCTCGGACAACTCTTCATTGTCGGCTGGCATCTCTATCCGATATATACCCAATACCTCCCCCGGCAGCGAATGCTCACCCGTGCCACGAAGACTGACGGGTTTGTCTTTATTTTCGGACTCACCTAATATATCCCACCACAAATCAT
Source organism: uncultured Muribaculaceae bacterium (assembly GCA_910587355.1). GTDB lineage: Bacteria > Bacteroidota > Bacteroidia > Bacteroidales > Muribaculaceae > CAG-873. Next base: position 51,006 of record CAJUKF010000015.1, on the reverse strand, counting down.
CGGCATACATCGGCTTGACAGTAAATCTGGCATAGCTATACTGAAAATACACACAGAAAAAATAGCCTTGTTCAACCTTAAAGTTGATATACGTATTCTGCCGGAAGCCATATTTACGGCCCGCGTCACGCCTTGCATCCGCTACTATTTTCTGATACTGCTTGTCAGTCACTGCTTCATCCGATTATCGAAAAATCCTCAGAAGTCCGAAGCAAGACTTCTCATACCGTTATTTCTATCACATTGCCTTCCCCGTCGAGCACCGCACTCTCATAGAAACCGTCACCCGTAGTCCTCGGCCCGTCGAGCAGACGGTAACCATCATCTGTAAGACGCATAGTCACCGCATCGACCTTCTCCCGGCTTCCGACCGAAAGTGATATATGCGCATAGCCATAGTTCCCGCTCCGTTCGGCCATCGCACTCAGCCCCGGCCTTGTCATTATCTCCAGCCTGGCACCGCCCTCAAACGACAGAAGATAGCTCGAAAACAATTTGCGCGGATTGTGGTATTTTTCTCCGGCCGTAGCCTCGAAATACTTTTCAAAAAAATGCCTTGCCTCCTCGAGATTGGCTACGTAAAGACCGATATGATTAAGATAAGCCATACTTTTCCTCATGATAGGTTTTTCATCCACAAAAGTACTAAAAACGGGGCGATTATCATTCTTCCTCATCAACTTAATCCAAGCCGGCTGTCAAATCCGAAGATAATTATTAAATTTGTCCTTATCAAACAGCATAAACAACACTCAGCATATGGCAGATTATTCCGCACAGATTTCCGACTCCTTACTCTTCCGAAAAGCCGGCATTTCCGACATTCAGCCAATATCGTCCATTCTCAGAATGGCCGTCGCACGTATGCTCGCCGAAGGAAAACAACAGTGGGATGAAAACTATCCCAACGAAAAGCACGTACGCTCCGACATTGATAACGGCGTCGGATTCGTGCTCGAGAATAGCGGGAACATAATCGCCTACGGAGCCGTCATATTCACAGGCGAACCTGCCTACAGCCACCTCGACGGCACGTGGCTCTCCGACGGAAATTACGTTGTCGTCCATCGCCTCGCTGTCAGTCAGCACATCAGAGGCAACGGCATCGGACGCATCTTCATGCTCGCTGTCGAAGACTTTGCCCGTTCAATCGGAGTCAGAAGCTTTAAAATCGACACCAACTTCGACAATTTCGCCATGCTCCGCCTCCTCGATTGCCTCCGATTCACTTATTGCGGCGAAATCCAATACGAGAGAGGCACCCGACGCGCCTTTGAAAAACTGATTTGACAGGCCCTGACGAGATTGCTCACAAATCGAATTTTAAACAACAAAAACTTTATTCACACGCCATTAACCCCCGTTCACAAACCTTCGCTCATCCCACTTTGTTTTATAGATAGATTTTAAACAAAGAAATTATGATTAAGCGATTACTTATTGCCTTGGTGGCGGTCATCGGCATGTCAGCCGCTGCTGCGGCACGGGATACCTATGCCCACGACGCATCCGTTCTTCCCAAGGCTGCTCAGACTACACTCTCCCAGAACTTCAAGGCTCACGTAAGTGTTGTCAAAATCGACAAGGATTTCGGACGCATATCGGATTACGAAGTCATTCTTACCGACGGAACAGAAATTACTTTTGACCGCGACGGCAACTGGGAAAACGTCGAGGTCAGCGTAAACGGAACCATTCCTTCGGCTTTCATTCCCTCCTCAATCGCCGATTATGTCCGCACCAACATGTCAGGACAGAAAATCGTAGGCATTGAGAAAGAGCGCACCGGATACGACATCGAACTCGCCAACGGTGTCGACATGAAATTCGACAAAAACGGTCAGTTTCGTCCGCTACGACGAATAACGACATGCATCACCCCCAATTATCTTCTATACCAACGAGCCATACCCGGAACCTCCGGATGTGGCTCGCTCTATCCATGCTTGCCACAACACGTCAGGAAACAACAACCAGAAATTGCAGTTTCTGACATAAATCGCTGAACAACCGTAAGCAGGGACGCGATTTTTCGCGTCCGAGCCTCGAAATATAACTTCTAAAAAATCGTGCCTCCCCTCACCTCAGGGCTTGCTTTTTCCTACCGGCGGCTCTGTAAGAGTGATTTTCACCACTGTCGTGCGGTCGAGACTCCGTGCTATGGCTTCATCGAAATGCTCCATGTATCCCGGAAGAAATTTTTGGCACAGCAGCCGGAGCGCCTCGGTCTTTTCACTACTGTCAGTCACTGTCTCGGCACGGCCGCAAGCCACGGCCGAATGATAGTACTCAGTGAAATTATTCTTCTCAGGCTCAAATTTAGGCATGCATCTGCTTACAGCCGACAGGCTCACCATCGGATTGGCCCTCAGACAATCAAGCTTTTCTCCTTCTCCGGCACAATGGAAATAAAAAGTATCTGCATCCCCTCGTACGAGAGACAGCGGAAGCCCGTAAGGAGTCCCGTCGGGTCTAATCATGCTTACCGTCACATACGGAGCCTTCTCAAACACCTCCATTGCCCATTCAGGCCCTTTTTGCCGGTTGGCTTTCCTCATCTGTTTCATTGATTGCCGTATTGTATCAGTATATATTCCGAAGCTCTGCCGTTACACCGCCCCTCATCAGTAAGAAGCAGCCACTGGAACATGACCGTTGAACCATTCGATGTTACGCTTTAAGGCATTCTTGATTCGGTCAGCTCTCACGGCAGCTGTCTGTGAAGGGTCTTCTTTCCACCTTCTGCAATCATTCTCCCATGCTTTGTCGAGCGGCAGAACTAAGCAGTCTATATAATCATATATTTCTGTAAGTTTGACCGGATACACTTCATTCCACACCGATTTCACCGCACGGCAGAAACTCTCATATCGGATGATTTCACCAATCCAGTGTGGGGTGAAGCCATAATGGGCCTTCATCCTGAAAGTATAGTCCGTCTTTTCACGGTTATAGCATACCAAATCCCATACCGGCCCTGCAACCCACTTGGCATCGTCTTTCAAATCCTTATGAAGATAGAAACTCCCGTGAAATCCATCAGGGTTATCCATCACCTCCTGCACTACGAAGAATCGAGCCATGCTTTCCACATCTATGTATTTTTCCCATTCGGCAGAAGTCTTGTCTGCCGAATATATTGCCCTGTTTAGAGCCTCGAACTCGGTTGTAAGCCATTGCTGCTGAATGTCCGACAAATCTTCAGGTGAATGATAGCGCAGCGTAAGATTCCAGCGCTCATTTTCCCGAATCGTAATCTGACACTCATCTTTATAATTGTCAACTTCCACAAGCCAGCCGCCTTTTACTAAATCAGCAGAAGTTTCCTGGTCCTCCTGTTCATAAATATTCACTCGGTTTTTATCAATGCGGATAGTTTCCGTAAGAAAATACAGTCCTGCATAATCACCGTTCAGCACTACCTCGACCGGACGGAAATCCGGAGTCCATTCCATTCCCATGAGTTTTCCAAGCTGCAGCCCGGCAACTGTATTTTCAGAAGGTTTCAGCAATGCCCAGTGCTTGTTTTCAGGCATACCCATCATGGATTCCTTTTTATCCAGCTTCAATTTATAAGGTTTCTTCTCGCCTTTCCATGAAGAGTGCCCCCTGCCGCGTATCTGCATGGTCAGGGGTTCGGCCTCCGTACCTAATGGTTCCACACCCTCTCTCCCGCCGGAGTCGAGCCAGTAACTCGCTTTGATGTACACAGTCTTGGAAGTGATTGGAGCATTATTCTCCGTGTTGATATACAGCACTGGCAATGTGCCGGAGATTGAAATACCACCAGGCTCTGGCTCTCCTTCTGAATCATCCTTATGTGAACATGACATCAGCGACAGCGAAATGAAAACAATACTCAGCAATCCATATATAACAATGGTTTTATTCTGTACAATCATTCTGCAGGGAATATTTAACCGATAAGAAAAAAATGCAAGCCTGAAAAAATGACTTACGTCAATACGCTTACAAAATTAACATCTTTTTCTCAAAAAGTCACATCCCAACGGGCCTCTACCGCATGTTTTTTCTGAACAACGGAAGTAGCCGGCAGTATGATTATTTCTCGATTCGTTTCATGGCCTGCTTCGGACATTTCCTCACACATTTGCCACACTCGATGCACAGACTGTAGTCTATCACCGGAAAACCTTCCGCATCCTGCGATATCGCTCCGACAGGACACGCCTTGATGAGAGGACAAACATGGTTGTGTGGGCATATTATCTTATCTACCTGTATCATCGTCTTTTTTATTTGCAAATTTAGGACAAAAGCCATATTCTGCAAAATAGATTATTTCTATCTTTGCATCTGAATCATCAATATCAGCAGTTATATGACTCTTCAGCAAATGGAGTACATAGTGGCGCTTGACAGATACCGCCATTTTGCAAAAGCCGCCGAATCATGTGGCGTATCTCAGTCCACCTTGTCTTCTCTTGTGCAGAAACTGGAGTTAGAGCTCGATGTCACCATTTTTGACCGCACCTCTCATCCCGTAAGTCCCACCCCGCTCGGAGCGGAAATCATAAACCGCATGCGGCAGGTGCTGTTCAATGCGGCCCAGGTCTCCGAGCTCGTCTCCGCCTGCAGGGGTGAATCAGTCGGGAAGATATCGCTCGGCATTATCTCTACTGTCGCCCCGTATATTTTGCCCAAAATGTTCAGATATATGTCTCGCAGCCATCCCGACATACAGCTGCATGTCGAGGAAGGACGCGTATCATCAATCATATCACGGCTCGAACGCGGCCAGCTCGATGTGGCTCTCATGGCAACCCCGCTCGACGACAGCGAATTACTGGAAATACCCGTCTATACCGAACGCCTCCTCGCCTACATTTCGCCCTCCGCCGGTTTCCATCATGAAAAGTCACTGCAGACCGATACACTACCTGTCGATGGTGTGTGGGTACTCCGTGAAGGCTATTGTCCCAATCGCGGAATATTCCCGTTTTGCAATATGAAGTCCGACCATCAGGCAGTATATGAGGCCGGTAGCGTCGAGACTCTGGTCAGGATAGTGGACGAAAACGGCGGTTATGCCATTATTCCCGAACTCCACGTGCCTCTTCTCAATGAAGCCCAGCAGGCAAACGTAAGGAATCTTACCAATCCCGAGCCCGCACGTGAGATTGCTTTTGTAGTTCATCGCAATTTCGTACGTGAACGCATGCTCAACATTCTTGCCGATGCGATTAAGACTGTCATCCCGGAAAGAATGCTCAATCAGCGGATTAAAAAATTTCCGATAGTCCTTTAATCGACAGAATAGATTTCATCATCGCATTTATCGTTTGGCTCAATGATTATAGTTGCATAACTTTGCCCTACCAAACGAAAAAAGCACCTGATGGCAAACAAAAAATTCTTCCGGACTATTCCACAGAAAGGTTTATCCTTATACTGGATACTGCTGGCATACCTCGTTATCGGATATTTCTATCCCGTTGTCGGCTTCCTGGCCGTCATATGTATGATAGCACCCGTGGCATTCGCTGTGAGCAGAGGCCGCTGGTGGTGCGGCAACGCCTGTCCAAGAGGTAATTTTTATGACAGAGTACTTGCCAAGTACTCGCCTCACAGGCCCATTCCGGCCTTCGTGCGCCGCAAGGAATTCCGCATTTTCATGGTGTTGTTCATCTTCACCATGTTCGGCCTCCAGTTCTACCGGGCATGGGGCGACTGGAATGCCATGGGCCGCGTCTTCTGGATAATCATTTTTATCACGACCATTGTCGGCGTCACACTCTCATTCATATATGCGCCGCGCACATGGTGTTCGTTCTGCCCCATGGGAACCCTCTCGTCATGGGTCACACCGCGCAGCGGCAGTCTTCCCGAAAACTACAGGCGGATTGTCGTAAGCGACAGGTGCACCACCAAGTGCAAGCTTTGCTCAGCCGTATGCCCCATGCAGCTCAAGCCTTACGAGAGCCGCAACAACGCCGAAGGCTTCCTCCATCCCGACTGCCTCAAATGTGGCCGCTGTGTCGTCGGCTGTCCGCTTAAGGTACCCGAAATGAAGTCAGCTTCTCAGCCTGTTGAAATAGTTGAGCGGCAGACCACCGCCTGACATTCAGCCTGTCTTACCCTCTGCCTCCGCTTATCTCAGCTCCTGTATCTTGCTTTTCAAAGCCGCCCTCTGCTCCGGCGAAGTACCATACTCAAAAGCTGCTATCCTGCCCGATTTGTCAACTATGATGGTCAGGGGGTAACCGTTATCACCGATATACTCCTTGAATTGAGTGTCATTCACAAGAGGAATCCAGTTGAAATCAACCTTGTCGAACACCTGACGGGCTATTTCGGGAGCCTCGTAAGTCGACGAGAAAAACATTACTTCCGGCATTTCATCTTTCCATGTCGAGAGTTCCGGCATCTCACGCCGGCATGGGCCGCATCCAGTAAACCACAGATTAAGTACCATCACCTTGTCCTTAATATCGGCATTGCTCCACGTCCTGCCGGTGATATCAGTGGCGGAGAAATCAGGAAATTGCTCCCCGACCTTCAGAAGCGGCTTGCTTGCCGCCATAGTGAAACTGATATTTCTTGAATTATCCTTTTGCTCGTTGTATCGCCGCAGAAGCTCCTCGCCCTCACTGACATTCTCAACGGGAACAGCATGGCGCAGGGCCTCTTCCGAAAGTTCAACCGAGGGAGAGTACATCCCCACAGCTTTGGTTTCATTAGGCGTTTCTATAAAGAACATCTTCATGTCCTGTGGAATAGCGCTGTTTTTAACGGCCGAAGGCAATTCATTAAAGAAATAACCGTTAAAGATGATTATCCTTTTCGGCGCCTCCGCCGAGACCGCAATACCTGAAAGCATCAGTGCTCCCAAAATGAATGTCCGTACGTTTTTAATCATTTGAAATTTTTTTAACTGACTTACTTTGTCCATTGAACTGAAAAAGTTTCACTTACACCATTACTGCGAGACTCCTGATAGTTTGTAATCCTCCCCTCCGCAATTTCATACCGATAGTATGTGGAAAAGTTGCCGTTGAAAGTGTCGGCACGATGAATCTCACTTATCAGGGCCGCAGGCTGCGGTCCGAATACACCTTTAAACTGCAGTGGAACATATTGATAAAGACCCATAGGAATAGCTACGACATTTTGACTACCGGCAAAATCGGCATACCCGAAAGTATACGTAATGCACGGATATGTATGTCCGAGATAGTCCTCGATTTTTACAAGATTTCCGTTATCCCAATAATAAAAATTCTCCCAACTCCAGGGCTTGTCCTCAGCCCATTCTTCGCCGACTTTATTCCACTCGGTCCATTTGACCGTATTGAGAAGATTGCCTGGCGTATAATTGAACTCATGGCGGTATTTCTTTTCAAAAGCAGCCTCATCCCGCTCTCTCTGACTGAATATCCCGTCGCATGACACAGCGCGACCATTCTCCAGATGAAGTTCATCATGATAGGTGCGCACTATGTCATAAGCTCCTTTCTCACCGAAAATAATGTCTTCTGTTGAGATTTTTACCAAATCATCCGATACATACTCATATTCTGCCACAACCGACTCATTGGGATAAGAACACCTATAGTCAATCACTCTTCCGTACGAGTCGTATGATATCTGCTGGCCTACGGAACCATCCTCGTCGGTAATGGATGCAATCTGCATGAACACATCCGGCGCCGGCTCATCTTTGCTGCAAGAAACAAAAATGAGTGATAAAAATCCAATAAGACTCCAAATTTTACACATATTCGCTTTAACATTTAATTAACATTTGAAAAGCCACCAAAATAGCTGTTTTAACATTTCAGCACACCCGAAATGACACATAAATTCACCTCACAAGCTCGGAAAAGAGGCGCCGGAAAGTGGCGTCCGGGTCTGAAGTGAGGCCCGGATGAGGTCGCGAAGTAGCCAGACAGGCGCTTTTCACAGCCGAAAGCCAGCGAAACCGCTCTTCTACCGGCAACTCGGCCATAGGGCCTCCCGAAGCATCGCCGGCAGCAACTCTGAGGAAGCCATCAAACTGATGCCCAATCTCTTCCGGAGTGTGAGCGCAGTCAAAAACGCCGAGTTTCGCACGGTCAAGTGAGATTTCAGCTTTAATCCATTTCAGCCGCTTGCACATCATAAGCAAGCCCACATTCACAAACTCTTCCCGCTCAACACGAGGCACATAGCGAAGCACGGCATACTCGTAGACGAACATTTCCTTCTCTTTGTCTTCCATCGCTATCTGGCTTTTTGTGCCTCTATGGCGGCGTTCACGAATATGTCGGAATTGGCGAGGCGTGTGGTCAGAAATTTCTTGTAGGCACCACGTATCATGCCGGGAGTCAGCTCACTGTTCTCCCAGTGCAGCCATTCGTCGGGCACGGCGTCGACAATCTTGCAGAGCGTGCGCGGCGTTATTTTCTGCCGCAGCTCCTTGTCGGCTTCGCATAGTAAAGTGGCACGGCCAAGCAGCGCATGGTCCTTGATGTAAGGGAACGGTGACATTGCAGCCTTCTCCAGGTCGCTCCACGAGTGGTGGAATATAAACGAAGCTCCGTGGTCGATGAGCCACAGCTCATGATTCCATATCAGCATGTTGGTATTCCGAACAGTGCGGTCGACATTTGTCAGGAATGCGTCGAGCCACACAATCCGCGAGGCAGTCATTGCATCCACATTATTCACATACGGGTCCATTGTCATCGCGCCCGACAGAAAATGCAGCCCCAGATTCAGTCCCTGACTGTTTTTCAGAAGGTCCTGAATCTCCTCGTCTCCCTCCGTACGGCCGAAGTCCTCGTCAATGTCGAGAAACACAGCCTCAGGCACGCGGAAACCGAGCGCCCGGGCTACCTCAGTGCCTATAAATTCGGCAATCAGGGCCTTGAAGCCATGGCCGGCGCCACTGAATTTAACCACATATTTCAGCTCGTCGGCAGCTTCGGCAAGCGCCGGTAGCGAACCGCCCTCGCGAAGCGGCGTGATATAGCGTATTAATTGTTCTCTACGTATTTCCATATCGCTAAATTATAAATATTTTGAGGAATATGCAAGAGCCTCAGCCGCCTATAGAGTGTCTTTTTTGGGCATAATTTCTGTCTTATTTCGCAGAAAGATAAAAAGTAACACGTTTTTTTGCTACATTTGCAATAGATATGGAACATATTTTTTCTCATGACTTCTATTTTGCCGTCGTGTGGGCAATGCTCGCATTGGCGGTAGTCGTATTACTTGCCCTTCAACATGTTACGGCAGGCTATGGAATGATGTATTCGCGCCGCTGGGGCCCGACCGTAAACAACCGACTCGGCTGGGTGCTCATGGAGGCCCCCGTATTCGCGGCCATGCTTCTGCTGTGGCTCTGCAGCCCACGTAGAACCGAAACAGCTCCCGTCGTAATGGTTATTCTGTTTCTGCTGCACTATTTCCAGCGAAGTTTCGTTTTTCCGCTGTTAATCAAGGGAAAAGGGCGTATGCCGCTTGCAATTATAGTCATGGGGGTTGTGTTCAATATCGTAAACGCCTATATGATAGGCGGCTGGCTCTTCTACGTTTCGCCCGTCGGCACTTATCCCGTGTCGTGGCTGTGGTCCTCACAGTTCATTGCAGGCACTCTTGTATTTTTTGCCGGAATGGCCGTCAACATACAGTCGGACAGCATCGTACGCTCATTGCGCAAGCCCGGCGACACCCGTCACTACATTCCGCATGGCGGCATGTACCGCTATGTGACTTCGGCCAACTATTTCGGCGAGTTTGTGGAATGGGCGGGATATGCCATGCTCACCTGGAGCCTCGGCGGTCTGGCATTCGCCGTATGGACATTCGCCAATCTTGCTCCGCGTGCCAAAGCAATTCATCGGCGGTATGAAAGCGAATTCGGCGAAGAATATAAAACCCTCAACCGGCGTTACATAATCCCCGGAATATATTAAACCTCTCAATATGAAGCTATTCACACCCGGAAAAATCGGCCCTATAGAACTGCGCAACCGCACAATCCGCTCTGCGGCTTTCGAAGGAATGGGTAAAGATTACTCGCCGACAGACATGCTGCGCGACTATCATGTATCTGTGGCACGCGGCGGTGTCGGCATGACAACACTTGCCTATGCCGGAGTTTGCCGTTCGGCGCTGTCATTCACCACTCAGCTGTGGCTAAGACCCGAAATCGTGCCGCAGCTGCTTGACATCACGGAGAGTATACATGCCGAGGGTGCAAAGGCTTCAATTCAGATAGGTCACTGCGGCAACATGACACACCGCTCAACCGCCGGCGGAATGCCCGTAGGCGCTATGACAGGATTCAATCTGTATTCGCCCACATTCTGCCGCGGTCTGAGGCCCGATGAACTTACCGTTCTGGCACGGAATTTCGGTGATGCCGTCCGCCTTGCCCGGGACTCTGGCTTCGACTGCGTCGAGGTCCATGCCGGACACGGGTATCTCATATCGCAGTTTCTCTCGCCATATACCAACCGCCGCCGCGACAGCTTGGGGGGCCCGCTCGCCAACCGCATGAAATTCATGGATATGTGTCTCGACGAGGTGATGAAGGCTGCCGGAAGCGACATGGGCGTACTCGTGAAAACCAATATGCGCGACGGCTTCCGCGGAGGCCTCGAAATTGATGACTGTCTCGAAGTAGCACGGCGGATTGAAAGTCATGGCGTACACGGCATCGTGCTCTCGGGCGGATTCGTCAGCAAAGCCCCGATGTACGTGATGCGTGGCGAAATGCCAATCTATTCAATGACTTACTACATGAAGCAGCTGTGGCTGAAATACGGCGTGCGCCTCTGCGGCAAAATGATGATACCCCCGGTGCCGTTCAAGGAACTTTATTTTCTCGACGACGCACGCATATTCCGCCGCGAGCTGAAATTACCGCTCATCTATGTGGGCGGCGTATGCTCGCGCGCCAATGCCGACACCGTGCTCGATGACGAGGGTTTCGATTTCGTCCAGATGGGCCGTGCGCTGCTCAACGAACCCGACTTTGTCAACCGCATGAAAAATGAAGGCGGTCACCAATCGCCCTGCGAGCACATAAACTACTGTATAGCACGCATGTACTCGCGTGAAATGGCCTGTCACCAGCACTGCAATGACTTGCCGCCTAAAATATTGAAGGAAATCGACGAAATACGGAAACGAAACAGCTGAGACAATGGAACATTGCGAAGGACATCTGGCGCTCGTCACCGGCGCAAGCAGTGGCATCGGACTCTGTTTCTGCCGCGAACTTGCCCGCCGCGGCTGCAATCTGGTCATGGTAAGCAACCAGCAGTGTCTCTGGCAAAGTGCCGCAGACGTGGCCGCTGAATACGGTGTCGAAGCGTACCCGTTTTTCTGCGACCTTACGGCAGATGACTGCGCCGTGCAAATTCTCGGTTTCCTCGACAGTCTAAGCCTTGAGCCTGACTATCTTATCAACAACGCAGGGATATTCTCATTCAGGAAAGTCACAGCAACCGCTCCAGATAAAGTACAGTGTTTCATTGACTTGCATGTGCGTACCGTCACAGAATTGAGCCGGGCCTTCGCCATACGGTTTGCAAAGAGGGGAAGCGGACGCATACTCAACATGTCGTCAATGTCATGCTGGATGCCCATGCCCGGCATAGCGCTCTACTCGGCCACAAAGGCCTACATTCGTGTTTTCAGCCGTGCGCTCCACTACGAGTTGCGCGACAGCGGTGTCTCTGTCACAGTTGCTTGTCCCGGAGGCATCGCCACCGACCTTTTCGGACTGCCGGAGAATCTCAAACGTCTCGCTGTAAACATCGGAGTGCTCACACGTCCCGAGACTTTCGCCCGTAAGGCAATCGACAGAATGCTCCGAGGTAAAAAACAGTATATCAACGGTATGCTCAACCGTTTCTCAATCTTTTTCGTCGCTATAACGCCCACTCGCGTACGAATGCTTGTAAAACACCGCCTTCTCGACCGCATGTCATGAAAAAATGCGAATATAAAGATATCCTTCCGTCCGGTCTTCCCATTATAGTCACAGGCTCGACAGGCGGCATCGGACACGAAATAGTGCGTGCTGTCGCCCTGCTCGGACATCCTATGATTCTGCCATGCCGCAACAAGAAGAAATTCGATGCGCTTGCCGACGCAATCAAAAAAGAAATTCCCGAAGTCGGACTGCATTACATTCCCCTCGACCTCAATGATTCACAGTCAGTCAAAACCGCTGTCAGCCGGCTGAAAGACATCCGTCTTGCCGGAATCATCAACAACGCCGGCATTATGTGCCGCCGGTATTCGCTTAGCCCCGACGGACGCGAAACAACGCTGAATGTCAACTATTTCAACACCATGCTCCTCAACGATGCCCTGCTCGCTCAAGTGGAGCGTGGCGGCGCACTGGTTTTCACCACATCAATAACCCGTATCTTCGTGTCCGGCCATGCCTCCGCCGATTCTGTCAGTGAGCGTACTTTCGGTCAGCTCCGCACTTACGCCCTCTCGAAAAAACTCATCGCCGGCTATGCAATGGCTCTCGCCGGCAAAGCCGCTGAATACGGGATACGTGTAAACTGCTGTGACCCCGGCGTTGTCAATTCAGGCATGATTACCATGCACCGCTGGTACGACCCCTTGGCCGACATCTTTTTCCGTCCCTTGATTCGCACAGCACGCAACGGAGCCGAGCCTGCCGTCCGCGCCCTCCTCTCCCCTCTTTCCGGCCGCATCTTCACCCTCCGCCGCATCCACAGGCGATGAATATGGAATATGAATTTTAGTATGCCGTAAATTTCCATTACCTTTGTAATATAATTAATAAACCGATTAAAATCTTCCTGACAATTTATTGATGAAAAGAATAGTATTTCTTGACTATGTGCGAGTGTTCGCATGCTTCCTTGTGATGCTGGTTCATGCGAGCGAAAATTTTTACGGAGCGCCGGGCATGACCGATATGGCCGGACCTCAGTCTTTCCTGTGTAATGAGACTGACCGTCTGTGGGTGTCGCTGTACGACGGATTCTCACGAATGTCCGTACCTCTGTTCATGATTGTATCGGCATTTCTGCTCGCTCCGGTTCCGGAGACTGAAAGCATGGGCACATTCTACCGTCGCCGTTTACTGCGTGTCGTGCCACCGCTGGCAGTGTTCATGGTGCTTTACAGCACGTTACCGATGCTGTGGGGCCAGCTTGACGCACCGTCTTCGCTGCACGACCTCTCGCATCTATGGGCCAATTTCCCTTCACTTGCCGGTCACTTCTGGTTCATGTATCCCCTCCTTGGCATCTACCTCTTCCTGCCAATGATATCGCCGTGGCTCCGTAAGGCGACAGCCCGTCAGGAACGTTTCTTCATTCTGCTGTTCCTCATCTCGACATGTATGCCATTCCTGCGCCGCTGGTTCGGCGAGTTATGGGGCGAATGCTTCTGGAACGAATACCATATGCTGTGGTATTTCTCGGGTTATCTCGGTTATGTAGTTCTTGCACACTACATTCACAAACATCTTGTCTGGACGCAGAGTCAGCGTCTTGTCCGCGGTTCAATTCTGGCTGTTGCCGGAGCTGCTGTCACAATATGGTCGTTCTACGTTCAGGCTGAGCCGGGTGTACTTCTTGTAACTCCCGAACTCGAAATCGGCTGGGCGTTCTGCACAATCAACTGCGTGATGCTTACCGCCGGCACATTCATCGTTTTCACAGCTATTCCGTGGCGTGAATCCGCAATCGTGACCGAAACATCGAAACTCAGCTACGGCATGTATCTGATGCACATCTTCTGGCTCGGCATGTGGGTAAATGTCTTCAAGAACATATATCCGCTGTCTACCCCGCTGGCTATTCCGGCGATTGCCGTATGCACTTTCTTATCGTGCTATATCCTCACCAAACTGATGAGCTATCTGCCATATGCTAAATATATTGTCGGCGCAGCATCGCAGTTACCGTCAGCACTTTCTCTAAGCAAAAACGCATAACATTTCAACACTTTACGCCATGAAACTAATCCGCAATATTTTTCTTCTCTGTCTGACGGCAGTGATTGCACTTCCGTCATCAGCCCGTTCGGTCATCGACATCGATTCCCCGGCCATGCAAGTATTTCTTCCCGACTCCGACAAGACTACGGGACGCGTTGTGATAGTCTGTCCCGGCGGCAGTTATCTCGGCCATGCCTATCAGCACGAAGGAACGCAGTGGAGCGACATGTTCAACGACCTCGGCATCACAGCCGTTGTGCTCCGCTACGCACTTCCGGGCGGCGACCGCACTCGTCCAATGGGTGATGTCTACAAAGCCATGGACATAATCCGCAGCAACGCCGATGCATGGAAAGTCAATCCACGCGACATCGGCATAATGGGTTCTTCGGCCGGCGGACATCTCGCATCAACTATAGCCACGCACTCCACACCGGAGTACAGGCCCTCTTTCCAGATTCTCTTCTATCCGGTAATATCAATGGAACATCCGCTGACGCACGAAGACACCCACAACAGTTTTCTCGGCAACAATCCGCCCCCTGAACTCGAAGCCGAATTCACGAACTACAAGCAAGTGAAGTCCGACACTCCGCGTGCCATAATATTTTTCAGCAGCGATGACACGGCTGTGCCCGTGATGAACGGAGTGGAATACTACAAGGCTCTCAACACAGCCGGAGTTCCTGCCGCGCTCCACATCTATCTCACCGGCGCCCACGGCTGGGGCTACAATACCTCATTCCCATACCACAATGCAGTGGTCGAGGAACTTTCCACATGGCTAAAATCATTCTGAGACGATTGTAGATAACTAATCTGACATAAAAAACGACGCCAAGGCTTATCCAAACCAAGGCGTCGTTTTTTGTATAGATTCAATTCTACAGAGAGTTCTGCTTAACAAAAGCTATGATTTCGGAGATGTGGCCGAACGCAAGGCAGACGGTGGTGTCGGCGGCTCCGTAGTATACTGCTACGCGGTCGCCGTCGGTGAGTGCAGCGCAGGGGAAGACGACGTTGGGGACATCGCCGGCAAGCTCGTAAGGCGCGGCAGGAGCAAGCAGATAAGGCTGTGTGCGATACAGGACGTGCGAGGGGTTTTCGCGGTCGAGCAACGCGGCACCCATTGAGTAGCGGAAGCCGTTGCATGTGGTGATGACACCGTGATAGAAAATGAGCCAGCCTTCGTCTGTGAGAATTGGTACTGCGCCGGCACCGACTTTGGTACACTGCCATGCGCTCTGCTCGAAAGGCGATGGGCTCATCACATGGCGGTGCTCACCCCAGTATTTCATGTCGGGGCTGTAGCTTAGCCATATATCGCCGAACGGTGTGTGTCCGTTGTCGCTGGGACGGCTGAGCATGGCGTATTTTCCATTGATTTTTTCGGGGAAAAGCACACCGTTGCGGTTGAAGGGCAGAAAGGCATTCTCGCACTGGAAAAATTCCTTGAAGTCAAAAGTGTAGCCGATACCGATTGTGGGGCCATGGTATCCGTTGCACCATGTAATCCAGTAGCGGTCGCCGATAAAAGTGACACGCGGGTCGTATTTATAAGCCGAGTCAATCATCTCGGTATTCCCGGCCTTGAACACGATAGGCTCATGCTCGATGTTCCAGTGCACGCCATCGCTGCTGAAACCGGCGAAGATATTCATCTGTACGGCACGGTTATCGCAACGGAACACACCGGCAAAGCCGTCGCCGAAAGGAACTACAGCGCTGTTGAATATACTGTTTGATGTCGGAATGGCGTAACGGCCGATAATAGGATTGCGGCTGAAACGCCACATCACGTCGTTGCATCCGGCAGGACGCTCTTCCCAGGGTATCTGTATCATTATATTATTTGATAATTAAAAGTAATTCTGAGTTATGAATATGTTCATTCGGTACCTTCGCCGCCGGTAAGGGCCGCATCGACACCTTCTTTGACTTTTTTGGGGTCGGTGTCGTATGTGAAGGGAATAAACCAGGTGATTGCGAGCGGCACGATAATCATGACGAGCACGATAATGAAGAAATTGCGGAAACCGCCGACTTCGTCACATAGCCAGCCGCTGAACATGCCGGGCAACATAACGCCGAGATTCATAATGCCGGAAGCGAAGGCATAGTGGGCCATTTGATGTTTGCCCGGTGCAACCTGCTGCATCATGAAGAGTGTAAGGCCTACGAATCCGAAACCGTAGCCGAAATATTCGAGTACGATGCCCGACGCTATGAGCCACTCGGCCGAGGGCTGATATATGGCGAGGAGGGTGTAGACGGCAAAAGGTATATTGAAAATCAGTGCAAGGGTGAAGAGGGTTTTCTTGAGGCCGTAGTGCGATATGAAGTAACCGCCGAGAATGGAGCCTATGACGAAAGCGGCGGCACCGAATGTGCCATAGTAGAGACCGATAGCCTTGTCAGACAAGCCGAGGCCGCCTTCGGCAACACCCGTTTTAAGGAAAATAGGCACGATTTTAATAACGAAGCCTTCGGCGAAGCGGTAAAGGATAATAAAGGCGATATAGTACCAGATGTATTTTTTGGTGAAGAAATCGAGTATCACCCTTTTCAGTTCGGAAGCGACCTCTCCGGCAGAAGCTTTCTGATGACCGGCCTCGGCGGAAGGAATTATCCATGCATTGTAAAGCGACGCCATGACCATAAGCATTGCCACGATGCCGAGCACTGTCATCCACGAGCCTTTGACACCCATGCCAATTTCGCCCATTGTTCCTGCGAGCCATACGAGAAGGCCGGTGCCGACAATTTTGGCGATATTGTAGAACGCACCCTGCCAGCCGATGTATTTGGACTGCTGCGAGTTGGTTAGTTCGCTCATATACACGCCGTCACCGGCGATGTCGTGCGTTGCGCCACTGAAAGCAATCAGTGCGAGACCGCAGATTGACGCAGCGAAGAAATCGGACATTGTGAGCGACAGTGCTACAAGGCCGAACATCACGCCGGTGAACAGCTCGGTGGTGACAACATAGAATTTTTTTGTCTTATACAGCTCCATGAAGGGGCTCCAGAGCGGCTTAAGCGTCCAGGGGAGCATGATGAGTGATGTCCAGAATGTGATTGTGGCATTGGATACATCGAGCCCCTTGTACATGAGCACTACCACCATGTTCAGGACCACAAAAGGCAGGCCGGCGGCGAAGTACACCGACGGCACCCAGGCAATAGGACTAACTTTTCTTTTCATAGCTCTACAGTCTTGCCGCTCATGATGTCGGCGTGAGAAATACGTGCGTGACGGTCGGCGGATTTGTCATTACGCACAATGGTGAACGTCTTTCCGTTGTCAAGATGGATTTTTGCCTTTTTGAACAGCGGATAACCGGTCTCATACTCGCCGCTGACGGGATTGAGAGGATAGAAGCCGAGCGCACTCAGCACATACCATGCCGACATCTGACCGCAGTCCTCGTTGCCGCACAGACCGTCGGGAGTGTTGCGATAAAGCTCCGTCATGATTCGCCGCAGATAATCACGGCCTTTTTCGGGATGAGCTGTATAGTTGTAGAGATATGCCACATGATGCGAGGGTTCGTTGCCGTGCGCATACTGCCCAATCATGCCCGTGCTGAATAGCGGCAGGGAAGCAGTGTCGGCTTCCTCGGTAAAGAAACGGTCGAGTCGCTGTTCAAGACTGTCCCTGCCGCCGAGGAGTTCTGTAAGGCCGTCGACATCGTGCTGTACCGACCACAGATACTGCCAGGCGTTGCTTTCGC
Organism: uncultured Muribaculaceae bacterium; assembly: GCA_910587355.1. Lineage (GTDB taxonomy): Bacteria > Bacteroidota > Bacteroidia > Bacteroidales > Muribaculaceae > CAG-873. The sequence goes on along the minus strand of CAJUKF010000015.1, from coordinate 33,327 downwards.
ATATATCTTCGGTGTAGTTTTCGGGAGCGAAATTTTCCACAAAATCACCGCCGGAGCGACGGGGCTGCATGAAACCGGTGGCCGGATTGAACTGATTCTTATAACTAGAGGCACGCTGAGTGAACTCGGCATAGACAGAGTCGTTGCCGAGATGACGGGCGAGCTGAGCGATGCAGTAATCATCGAAAGCATACTCGAGCGTCTTTGACATAGACCATGACGAATCGACATCGCAGGGGACAAAGCCGAGACGACGATACTCGCCCAACGAGCGATAATCGTCTTTCCGGGCAGTCTTAATGCATTCTTCAAGAGCCGCCTGCGCATCCACTCCCGGGAGGCCTTTGAAAACAGCGTCGACAATAACAGGCGCGGAGTGATAGCCTATCATCATATCTGTCTCCGAAGCCCACATATTCCAAACGGGAAGGCGGCCGTTCTGACTGCTGAAATCAATGAGCGACTGGGCCATGTCGGCTGCGGCACCGGGCTCGATGATTGTAAAGAGCGGATGCGCGGCCCTGTAGGTATCCCACAGCGAGAAGGTGCTGTAGTGCTTGTGACCGGGAACGCAAGTGTGTATTTCGCCGTCGGGACCCCGGTAACGGCCGTCGACATCACTGAATACAACCGGGGCAAGCAGGCTGTGATAGAGGGCGGTATAGAAAACAGACTTTTCGTCGGCGTCGTCCGATTCAATTTCGATTTTGCCGAGAGCCTTGTTCCATGTGTCGGTTGCGTCGGCAAGATATTTGCCGAAATCGTTGTGGGGAGCCTCGGCGGCAAGATTCTTATGCGCGCCTTCGGCATCAGTGCCCGATATTGCCGTGGCTACAAGGAGTTTTTCACCGGGGGCCGTATTGAATGTAAATGTGGCTATGCGTCCGGCGGCAGTAGTGTCGACGCTTGCGAACGGCTCGGAGAAGCGTGTCTCGAACCACACTTTCTGATTGCGTGCCCAGCCGTCACTGAAACGGTAGCCGCGGACCGTGACCGAATCCAGAATCTCGATTGCGGCATCTTTTGTTCCGTCCCAGTTCATGGCTTTGGCCAGATTGAGAATAACCTTTCCTTCCTCGCCGGGCCATGTATATTGCTGAATGCCGCAATGTTCGGTGGCAGTGAGCTCAACAGCGATATCATAGTCATCAAGAGTGACCTTATAGTACCCAGCACGGGCCTGCTCGGAATCATGCGAAAAACGCGAATGTACGCCAAGGGGAGCCGGAGCCGTTTTTACCGGCTCTGTAACCGGCATAAAAGAAATATCATATAAGTCACCCGCGCCTGTACCGCTGAGATGAGTGTGGCTGAAACCGGCGATAGTGCTGTCGGGATAGAAATAACCGGCAATGCGGTCCCATCCTGGCAAGCCATTGTCGGGGCTAAGCTGCACAAGACCGTGAGGCACCTGCGCGCCGGGATATGTATTACCGGTATAATCCGTTCCAATCATGGGATTCACGTAAGCGGCATAGTCTTTTTCACTCTCAGAGCAGGAATATAGAAGCATCGTACCCGACAGCAATCCGCAGCACAGCACGGCGGACAAGTTTCTGTGTCTCGTTTTCATTTCATAGGGTCAATTAAGGCATGGATAAAATTACTGATATATATAGCACCTCAAAAGCAGTTATTACTTATCACGGGAATACCGGCGGTGCCTGACAGCACAACAAAGTTGCAAAGAAAAATCGAACTTTGCAACAAGACGTGCAAAATTTTTGGGGAGGCTTAAAAAAGAGTGTCTGATTCAATATATGACGCGCGCACGAATACCGCTGCATAAGCGCGCTTTTAACAGAATCGTTTAACTTTTCCCATTTGGAAGAAACAAAATTTCGTTTTATTCTTGCCACATATTTGTGGCACATTGTGCAGCTGAGCAACATCTCATTTCGTGCATAGAGGCAAAGTCTTATCATGGTTATGTCATCGGACATAGAACAACGCTACAGACAGCTGTTTGATGAAAATTACAGCCGTCTTGTATTTCACGCGCTCCGCTTCGTCGACAGTGAGGCCGAGGCCGAAGACATTGTCGCCGACGTTTTCTATGAACTATGGAAAAGAATCGGAACTATAGACACAGAGAGCGGCATAACAGCATATTTGTACCGGGCGGTGGCCACACGTGCGCTGAATGTGCTACGCCGTATCGGCCCTTACTGACGGCGACTGCACCGCAGAAGGTCTCTCGACAATCGAAGACCCCTCGACGCACTCATACGACATCTGGGCAGTATTCACAGCTCCCGAAGGCACAGCATGGAACCTCTCCAAAGTCAGCGTTTATATTCCTGAAAACAACAAGGGTATGAACGACAACGATAAGGAAGGCTTTGTCAACAAGGATATCAAGATATGCTACGGCTCTGACATGAATAACCTCAAGGATGCCCGTACATTCGAGAGCCTTGAAGAGACATCGCGCCTCGATTATATCTTCCCGTCGTTCGTTCAGACCAAGTATATAGTTGTGAAATGCAATCTCAACGCTTACTTCTATCCTTCGCTTGCCGAGATTGAAGCATTCGAGCAGCACCCCGACGCGATTCCTGTAAACGGTCCTGTTCAAATCGCCGACTGGCAGCACGATGTTATTGTCGAAAGTCTGTCTGCCGCTGACCACTCCAATTATACTCTTGACGACCAGAGATGGTGTCTCTACACTACCGTGGTTCAGGAAACAGGAGTCATAGCCGGCAGCGACCGCAAAGTAGTGACATCGAACGGCACAGAATTCTGCCTTGCTCCTCGACGAGAACAATGCACTCGTTCTTAAATCAGCAAACAGCGAACAGACACTTACATTCGCCGCTCCGGCACTTTGCGATGAAATTCAGCTTCTCACTATTTCGGCCAACGGACAGTCGAATCTCAAAGTAGTTGTCAACTATGAAGACGGTACAACAAGCGATGCCGTAAGATTCACTCCCGAAGACTGGTTCGGCGGAAGCAACGGCACAGCAGTTTACGGTCTGCAACGCATTATCACAAATGAACGCGACAGCTATAAGGCTGACCAGATTGATAATCGTCCTCAGTTCCGCTGCTTCGAACATGCAATCACCACTGACGGCAGCAAGAATGTGAAATCGCTCACATTTACTTCGACAAAAAGCGGCAGCTATCCCACAGTGCTTGCCGTAAGCCGCACAGGACGTAAATCGGGGGTAGAGAATATCCCCGTTGAGAATGGTGAACGCGAAGTTGTCGCAGTCTATAATCTGCAGGGCATTCAGGCTGCCAATGCCGCCGCACCCGGCGTATATATCATCCGCTACAGCGACGGTACCGCAGAGAAAGTTGTTATCCGATAACTGATAGCCTGATTTGTAAAGGGAAGCTGTGTCGTAAAAAGCTGACGACACAGCTTCTTTTTTTGTAGTTGCTGAGATTAGTTAGGATAAAGCTTGTCCTAAAACATAGAATGTACTATTGGTGCGCTATTGATTTAAATATAGCGTAAAAAATTAGTAGAATTCTTCAGTCTTTATAAAAATTTCAGTAATTTTGTTTCGAGCAAGAGCAGAGATATGAGTATTTGGTCGTATTTAGGCTCTACAAATTAATGCAAATATCAATAACAGATTAATTTTTAGTTATCTAATTTTCTCAAATTCTTGTTAACTACTACACAAACAGTAATTTTTTATAAATTCGCAAAGCATACATTTCCTTCAGAAACTTTACTGCATAAACATTAACTTACAATGAATAAACTACCTATTCGCATTATTGCTATTTTTACAGCATTATTTATTTGCTTCATTTCATTTGCAAAAACTAAAACTGTCGACTACCACCATAAGCCATTTTCTCCGACACACGGTTGTATAATGCATTATTCTGTAGAAAAACAAGACAGTAGTTTTTACATAATAGCTACCGTAGTGGCCGACCAGTTAAGCTTTCTCGCTGAGCCTCAGATGAAGATTAAAACATTCAATAATGATACGATTACTCTAAAAGGAGTAAACATAGGCCGCGGTCAAGGTTATGTGGGAACTGTCGCTCCCGGATTAATGCTCTACGAAGCAAGCTCTATAGCTCAATTTCCTGTTACCCCTCAACAGTTTGAACTTATAAAAGACGGCGTTGCAAAAATTCGCATTTCAATGACACCAACAGACCACGAAAAAACTTTCAAAAAAGATAAAATCGGAAAGAAAATATATAATCTGTTTTTAGAGCAACAAGCCACAGAGGAGGAAGCTTTCTAAATACATTAGAATATTATAAATGAACAACAAAAAGCAGGAGGCAAACATCCGTGAAAGATATTTGCCTCCTGCTTATTTAGTAGTGAATGATTATTCGGCTACGAGAGAAACGATGATTTCTTTTTCGTCGTTGGGGTCGGGCTCAATAGTGATTTTATTCTCGCGGGCGAGCCAACCGAGCGCTGCATACACCTCTTTGTCTTTGAGTTTGGTGATTTTTTTGAGCTGTTTTACACCAAGAGCATCGGCAGTATTAAGAGCTACCCAAACAGAGCCGGCATTGGTACCGATAGTTTCTGTGTTCATTGCTTGTATCAATTTAGTTAGACATTAATTGCAAATCTGTAATAAAACAAGAATTTTGGTTATATCGGCAGCAAATTTAACACTTTTTGCCGATATAAAGCTACAATTAATTAACAAATTTCAGTGAAAAATGTTTATTATCACGTAAACATCTGATAATCAACCATTCGTAGCGGGTGATTTTTGGGACTTCCGATTCTTTTTCCGTCCTTGCCAGCGGCCGTGAGAACGTTTCTTCTTGTCATCTGGCGTTTTAGAAGCCGCTTCAGCTTGCTCTGAAGTCTTTACGGGCTTTTTATCGGGCTTGTGTCCGAAGCGGTTTCTGCTGCGATTTTTGCGACGCTGCTGCTCCTGCGGAGCGCCCTCTTTCGGTGCTTCGCCGAATTCGGACGGCACATCTTCGCGGCGTACTTTTATGTCAAGGAATTTCTCTATGCCGTCCCAGCGACGGCGGTCACGCTCCGACACGAAGGTGACGGCTTTGCCGTCGTTGTTGGCACGGGCAGTACGACCGACACGGTGCACGTAGTCCTCGGCTTCGTGAGGCACATCGTAGTTCACCACCATAGCGATGTCATCGATATCGATGCCGCGCGAGAGTATGTCAGTGGCGATGAGTATGTCAATCCGGCCGGAACGGAAATCGTGCATCACCTGCTCGCGCTGCGCCTGGTCGAGGTCGGAGTGCATCTCGGCTGTCTTCCATTTGCTGCGGCGCATTTCCTGCGAAAGCTCGCGCACCTTGAGCTTGGAAGAGGCGAACACTATGACGCGTTTGTTGAATCCCTGTTCGAAGAGATGTTTCAGCAGATTCGATTTTTGATATTCGTGACAGATGTAGACCGACTGGTCGACTTTCTCGGCCGGCTTCGACACGGCGATTTTCACCTCTTTGGGGTCGGTGAGAATGGTACGTGCGAGTTTCTGTATATTGGCAGGCATCGTCGCGGAGAACATAAGCGTCTGCCGTTCTTTGGGCAGCTCCGACACGATGCGCATAATGTCCTCGGAGAATCCCATGTCGAGCATACGGTCGGCCTCGTCGAGAATGAAAACTTCGACTTTCGACAAGTCTACGTACCCCATTTTCATATGTGCGAGGAGGCGTCCGGGCGTAGCAATCACAAGGTCGGCGCCGCTGCGGAGCGCATGCTGCTGACGTGCGAAATTCTTGCCGTCATTGCCGCCGTGAATGGCGAGGCTGCTCACAGGCAGATAGTAGGAGAAGCCTTCCATCTGACGGTCGATTTGCAGAGCGAGTTCGTGTGTAGGCACCATCACGATGCACCTTACGGCATGGTCGTTGCGCGGAGTGTCGGCCAGAACATCAATCACGGGCAGAAGATAAGCGGCCGTCTTGCCGGTGCCGGTCTGCGCGCAGGCAATCAGGTCGTAACCGTCGAGAATCAGTCCCATACTCTGTTCCTGAATAGGAGTACATTCCTCAAAATGCATCGCATCGAGCGCATCAAGCAACTCGTCGCTGAAGTCGAACTCATCAAATCGCATAAGTGATATATGTTTTGTGAAGCAGTTTTAATAAATTAGTCTTCGTCGAAATCGTCGGTGTCGAAATCAAAATCCCAGCCGTTGTCGGTGATTTCTTCGGTGAATCTGGCCAAATCGCGGCCTTCGCGTTTTGTGGGACGTCCGAGGCCCTTCTGCCGGTCGATAAATCCGGAGATTTTCACGACCTCAAGCAAATCGTACTGGTCCTGAGGCGTGATATTCTCGGCATAGTCAGGCACGAGTTTCGCGCCGAGACGGTTCTGTGTCAGGGCTTTGACACGGAAAGTATATGTGACAGGCGACTTGCGCACATGCACGATATCACCTACCTCGAGCAGCCGCGAGGGCTTGACGGGCGCCATATTGTCGCCTACAGTGACACGTCCTTTCTTACATGCATCGGTCGCTACGGTGCGTGTCTTGAAAATTCGTACGGCCCAAAGCCATTTGTCAATTCTTACGGGCATATTTCAGAGATATTGGTCAATTCCTTTATCGGCACGTATCTTGCCGTCAGTGAGTTTATGTTTGATATAATTGAGTGATTTATCGAGATTTGGATTCACACTTTCATTATGCCAGAGATGACGCACCAATCCGCAACGGAAAAGCTTAAAAGACTTTACTCCATTTGCCTGCAGTCGCTCTTCGAGGTCATTGTCTTCTCCGCCCCAGCCCACAAAAGTTTCGTCGTAACCGTTTATAGCAATCAGGTCCTTCCGCCAAAAAGCCAGATTAGCACCTAAGCCAGTACCACGTGTGTGGTAGCGATGAGACAAAGGCACAGACAGGAACCGAGGCAATCGGACAGCCTTCTCACGGTCTTTGAGTAATGAATGCGACAGCGGACTAAAAAAGCGACCGATATGGCCGGATTCACATGCCGCAGCGGTAGCACCGGCATTCAGACGAATACGCGAACCTTTAGCATAGTGAGAATGCAGTGCCGCCGCAACATGCTCGGATATAAAGTGACGTGACAGCACTACATCGCCGTCTATCTGTACAATATAATCGCACTTTGAACGTGCGATACACTTGTTCCGCATCATTGCAAGACGGAATCCTTCGTCGGGATGCCACAAATGTACTACCGGAACATGGCATTGTTTCTTAAAATCTTCTATAACGAAACGTGTACGTTCGTCCGACCCGTCATCACCGACAATTATTTCATCAGGCATACGGGTCTGCCTGAGCACTGACTGCAGACATAGACCGAGAGCATCGGGTCTATTATATGTAGATATAATCAGACTTACCGTCATTTATTATTGTATTTACACATAGCCGAGCCTATGCCGGCAAGAATATATTCGCGGATAGCATCTACTGCGACAGGAATACGCTCTTTGAGCAATTCGCGGTCTTCAGACGAGAAATTGCCGAGCACAAAATCGACCTGACAGCCTCGCGGAAAATCGTTACCGATACCGAATTTCAGACGGGCGTAATTTTCGGTGCCGAGCATCGCTGCGATATTCTTGAGGCCGTTGTGACCGGCATCGCTGCCCCGCTGACGGATGCGGATTGCTCCGACCGGAAGTGACAAATCATCGACAACAATCAGAATATGGTCGATGTCGATATTCTCTTTGTCCTTCCAGTAGCGGACAGCATTGCCGCTGAGGTTCATATACGTTGAGGGCTTAAGCAAGACTACCTGCTGGTTTTTCACTCTGCCGGACCCCACATCGCCGTAGCGCTGTGTTTCAAAAGAAATATTGGACGCCTCGGCGAAGGCGTCCAATATCATGAATCCGATGTTGTGACGGGTATTGCGATATTCATCGCCAATATTACCCAGCCCAACTATAAGATATTTCATCGGCAGGCCGAAAATTATGCTTCGGCATTGGCAGCGGCACCACGGGCGGCACGAGTGAGCTGAACGGCGCAAACGACAGCGTTCTTGGCGTTCACGAGCTCGAGGCCTTCGATGTGGATATCGCCTACAGCCATGCTCTGGCCGAGACCGAGATTATCAACATTGATTACAAGACGCTCGGGGATGTCGGTATAATTGGCGCGGACTTTGAGCTTCTTCATGGAGAGGCTGAGTTTACCGCCGGCTTTCACACCAGCTGCATGACCTTCGAGCTTGACAGGAACCTCGAATACGATGGGCTTTTCGGGGAATACCTCGAGAAGGTCGATGTGGAGGATATTGTCGGTAACGGGGTGGAACTGGATGTCTTTTACGACAGCCATACGTTTTTTGCCGTGTACGTCGAGTTCGATAGCGAAAATATCGGGAGTGTAGATGAGTTTGCGAACGGCTTCGTTGGTTACAGTGAGGTCGGTGGTGATGAGACCTTTGCCATTGCCGAGTTCAACTACTTTCTCACCTTCCTGAAGAGTGCCGGTGAAAGGAAGCTCTACGGCAGCGCCGCCATTGAGAACTACGGGAATACGATTGGATGCACGGAGTGCTTTTGCGGCTTTTTTACCGAGAGCAGTGCGGGGCTCTGCGACGAGCTGAAATACTTTCATTGTACTGTAAATTTTTTGTTTTGTGTTACTAAAAATCAAGATGCTTCTCAATTTCCCATCACACGGGGATGCTAAAAAGCGCTGCAAAAGTACACATTTTTTCTCAGTAATACAAGCCTTTTGAAGGTTATTTTTCGCATTCTGCTGCTAATTCACTGACAACAAACTATCTAAAGCACTTAATCTTTTATACTGCCAAAGTTTCCTTGGCTCATGTTTTTACAAGACCCTCAAGAACAATGTTAACAATCTTTAAATATAATCGTTTCATTATGTCCTTTATTGAGATAATTCATAATTTCATTTTTTAAACCAATTTTATCCCTGCTATGAAGCCGGTACTTCCCTACCTTCTCGCACTACTTCTTTCTATATCAGCCCGGGCATATATTGTAAAAGCGAAAATAATTGACGAAACGGATTCCCCCGCCACAGGAGCAGTGGCATCCCTATGCGCCTCCGATTCGACTGCCCTCATGGCCGCCAATGCGGATAGCAATGGCGAGTTTGCCATAGACTATGCCCACAAAGGACATTACATGCTTAAAGTACAGTTAATCGGATACGAGACATATATTCATGAATTTAAGCTGGAAAAAGATACAGACCTCGGTGAAATAAAACTCATTCCTCTCGACAATGAACTTGCTGAAGTGATTGTCACGGGTGAACAGGGCAAAGTGATTTATAAGCTCGACAGACAGAAAATAAATGCCGGCTCAATTCTCACGGCATCGACAGGCACTGCCGTAGATGTGCTTAAGTCTATGTCATCTGTCCGGGTCGACTCCGACGGAGAGATTTCATTCAGAGGAAGCACCGGATTTCTTGTATATGTAAACGGACAGAAAAGCATGCTCGACGGCACGCAGGCTCTTCAGCAGATTCCGGCAGCTTCCATCGAAAACATAGAGATTATCACCACCCCCTCGGCAAGATACCGCACGGACGGCGATACCGGCATTATAAACATAACCACTCGCCGCGATACAAAACACGGCTTCTCGGCGGCAGCATCGGCAAGCGGAAGTACCATGGGAGCGTATAACGGCGACATCAATCTGTCGTACGTTCACGGGGCCAACCGCTGGTATGTGGGCGGGATTGCCAACCGTCTAAAAGACAAAAGTGATTTCAGACAGACCAAAACAACGGATGTCGACAGTTATCTCACCACATCTCATGCCGACGGCACACGCTACACTGCCCCCTCGAACTATATCGCGACCGCCGGCTGGGAACTTGAACTCAACGGACATCATCTCAACATAGAAGCCCAGCATGGGCGCACGCATACTGAACGAGGAGGCCATATGGCATATGACGAGCACCGTGAATATAATGGCGAATTGATTCACGACAACACTTTCAACGCACACGATAAAATCTCAAACACCAAACATCTCGCTCAGGGAACCGTCACTTATAGCTGGATTGTAAACGAAAGAGGTGACAGATTTGATATCAACGGCCGTCTGCGCTACGACTGGAACAGCCTCGAATATACCGAGAGTAATCTTTTCGAGCTTACAGGCAAGCGCTACGAAGGAACCCGAGGATATGAGGACGAACACCACTGGGATTTCGACGGAACGGCTTCATATCAGCTCAACTACGCTCCCGACGGACGTCTGGAAGCCGGATACCAGTATGTGTCGTACAGCGAGCACGGCGATTACTCCATAAAATACTGGGACAGAAAGCAGACTGATTTCGTATGGCAGGATGACCTGTATGCTCCTTTCTTTTACCGGCGACAGATTCATTCTCTCTATGCCCTGCTCAATCAGAAAGCTGGTGCATTTGAATTCGATGCCGGACTACGCGGCGACCATACAATTGACGAACTCACTATCAGAGTAGCGGGAGCCGACCGTTATATCAAACGATGGAATCTTTTCCCCTCGGCCCATATACGCTATCACGCCGACGGCTCAAATATCTTCTCTGCTTCATACTCCTACCGCACTGTCCGGCCCGGCATATGGCAGCTTGAGCCATATATAACTTATGAGGACTATTATACAAAACTCATAGGCAATCCTGACATTCGTCCGGCTTATGTGAACTCTGCCGAAATAGGCTACAACCATGTATTTCCGGACGGCAATACGCTTGCAGCGAGCGCATACATACGGCATCGCCGCGATGTTGCCGAACGTGTACGAGTACCATATGAACCCGGCGTAACCCTTGACTCACTCATCAATGCAGGCAACGACCTTACCATGGGACTCGAACTGTCCTCCCGAGTGAGAATCACCGGCTGGTGGACGGCAAATATAAACGGAAGTCTGTTCCGCTATAAGTTTACCAGCAAGTATGAAGGCTGCACATCCCGGTCGAATGTGAGTTATTCGGCATCGCTAATCAATAACTTCACTCTCGGCCCTACGACAAAGATGCAGTTCGATGCAAACTTCGTCGGCCCTACAGTTTTCTCGCAAGGCAAAGAGAAGGCTTACTGCTACTTCGACCTTGCCCTGCGCCAGCAAATCATTAAAAACACTTTGTGGGCCTCAGTTGTCATGCATAATATATTCCACACAGCACGTTACAGCAGCACCAAAAGAGCAGAAAATCTGGAATCATACACGTATGTACGCCCCAAGTTCCCGAATATAGCCATCGCACTCAGCTGGAGTTTCAACACAGATTCAAAAGAACATAGCGGTGCTGTGTCGAAAGAAGGCGCACAATTCTCAGGCAAAGATTTCTAAATTGTATTAAACTATCCTTTGTACAAAAGTGTTTCTATTCTTGAGAAGCCTCTGCATGAGGCCGTTTTGAATTATTTTTTTTACGCACAGAAATCTAAAGAATTATGAACGACCGTCTTGATACTCTCGAAAGAGATGAACTTAGCGATAGCGTCTACGGTTTGCCCGAACGCCGTGAATATCCGATGCCCGATGCCGCACATGTCCGTGCCGCCGAGGCCTATTTTCGTTATTGTCCTGAAGAACTGAAACCACAACTCGCACGGGCCATTCTTCGCTTCGCTGCAAAATATGGCGTAGACGTAGAGAGCTCCACAATTCTCGGCTACGCTAAAGAATAGGGACGCAAATCACAATATAAGAGATTGAAAAAGCACGGCCTCAGTATTGGGACCGTGCTTTTTATCAGTGCAAACTAATATAGGAAGGAATTATGCGGATTGAGATGAATTTCGGCAGAAAGAAAGGCATACGAGATATATTACAGAGAGGACGAGCACCACAATCGAGCCTGTAAGCGAACCTACAGCATCGGCTGCAACACCCATAAGAAAAGGAATTATGGCGCCTCCGACGATACCCATTATCATCAGGCCTGAGATTTCATTCTCCTTATCGGGAGCAACACTGAGAGCCCGTGCATATATAATGGTGAAGATGCTTGAGCACAGGAAGCCCATTAATCCTATGGCTGCAAGTATGACAGGAGCTTCCGATAGGAAAATCATTGCTCCCATAACCAAAAGGGCTGCTAAAATATTAATTCGAAAATAGATGGCACCGCTGATTCGGGCCAGAAGTATTGTGCCGATGAGCGCTCCGACTGTACGGCATACGAAGTACACGCTTGAAGCAAATCCTGCCTGATGCAATGCCATGCCGCACTTTGCCATCATCAGTTTGGGTGCGAGAGTGTTGATGCCTACATCTACCCCCACGATAAAGAATATGCCTAAGAAGAGCAGGCAGACCTCGGATTTACAGAGCAGACCGAGTGTCCCCCCAATGGTGCTCACGTTTCTCTCGGGAGCCTCCTCCCTGATTGGTGTAAAATACAGCCACACTGTCGACAGCAGTGTGATAACGGCGAAAATCGGAAACATGTATTTCCAGTTGCCGAGATAAATGGCGGCGAACGCGGCAATAAACGGACCGCTGAAAGAAGAAATGGCTTTCACCACCTGTCCGGCTGTAAGATAACTTGTGAGGGCATTGCCCTTCACCACATTTGTCATGAGCGGGTTGAGCGACACCTGAAGCATGGTGTTGCCTATGCCGAGCATGAGGAAAGCCGTCATGCATGTGGTAAAATTGTAATGAATCAATGGCAGCATCATACCGGCGACAGTGACGATATTGCTTAAAAGCACCATATTCTTTCGCCCTATTCTGTTCATTGCCATAGCACTTGGCACCGACAGAAGCAGAAACCACAGGAACACCATGGAGGGGATAAGACCAGACACGGTTTCAGACAGGCAGAAATCTGTCTGCACATAGCTCGTGGAAATACCCACAACATCACAGAATCCCATTATGAAGAATCCGAAAAGGACGGGCAGGAGAACAGATAACCGTTTCATTCGTTGACAAACTCTATAGAATAAGTAAAACTGTCGGCCCTGTAATATCCGATATTGTATTCCACCGGCATATTGTCGACATCGAAAACAAAGCGCTTACGTACGAGAATAGGTTCGCCTTCGTTGATTTCCAGTTTGTCGGCAAGTTCGGCGTCAACGGCCGCCGCCGAAATCATTTCACGCGAGGTCTTGACACGTACGCCATATTTTTTCTCCAGATTCTCATAGAGCGGCTGCGCCAAATCCTCTTCGCCGGTCATAGGAATATCCGGATTGAAATAGGAAATAAAATAAACGAAGGGCAAACCCGGACGGCCACGCAATCTTTCAAGGCAGAGCAGGCGCGTGTCGGGAGAGCATTTAAAAAAATCTGTGGCCTCGGCCGGTGCCTTTTTACGCGAAAGATGAAGTTCGAAGTTCTCTACTTCCATACCCTGTTTCTTCATTTCCTGTGAAAAACTCATCCAGTTACGTGCGTTTCCCATGACTTTGAGAGGCGCCACGGTCGTGCCATAGCTTTTCTTACGTATAAGCAGCCCTTCGTATACGAGCCTGTTGATTGCCTGCCGCAGGGTGTTGCGCGATATGTTGAGTTGCTGTGAGAGCTCAACCTCGCTTGGAAGAAGTCGTCCGTGCTGATACTCTTCCTGTTGTATCATGCGTCTGAGCAAATCTTCGGCTTGCTGATGCAAGGGGAGAGAGGAGTTCGGGTCAAGTTCAAGTTTCATTGTCCTGTTCATTTCAGATGTGTGTTATTCCACGCCCCAGTTTTCATTAGGCTCGGGACCCATGACGAGCACGAGCTCGCCACCGCCGAGAAGTTCTTTTGCCGGAAAGCGGAATGATTTCAGCTCGCGGCCGTTGAGCGTTGCACTCTGCACGTAGATGTTGTTGCGCGAGGCATTCTGCGCCCTTATAACGAATCTGTCGCCACGGCCATACCGGGCGCCGAGGTCGATTACCGCTTCTTCGAACGACGGGCTCGCGATTTCGTACATGGGCTCGGCGGCACATCCGCCGTCGGTCTGAAAGAGGCCGAGTGCAGTCATTACGGCCCATGCGCTCATCTGGCCCTGGTCCTCGTCGCCGAGATATGCGTTGGCGTCGCCGCTGCCGTAGTAACGGTCGAGAATCGAACGGCTCCAGCGCTGGGTGTTCCACGGCTGTCCGGCATAATTGAAGAGATAGGCAAAATGCATCGACTGCTGGTTGCCCTGCACTACGGGGTGGTCCCAGTACTGGTCGTTGGGCGCATTATAGCGCCAGGCTTCGTCCTGATTGAATCCCCATAGCAAGCGTTCGGTGAAACGTTCTTTACCGATTTTTTCAACCAGGGCCGTCACATCCTGGGGCACGAAGAATGTCAGCTGCCAGGCATTTCCTTCTACATAATGATGATTGGCACCGCTGCGGAAGGGGTCGAAATCTTTGAGCCACTCGCCTTTGCTGTCTCGCATGTGGCAGTAGCCTTCGTCGCTGATGACATTGCGCCACCAGTAGCCACGGTCGTTGAAGACTTTGTACAGACTGTCGTTGCCAAGCGCTTTTGCGAGCTGACCGACGGTCCAGTCGTCGAATGAATACTCCATGGTGTTGGAGAATCGTCCTTTGTCGTGAGGCACATAATGATGCTCAAGATAGGCTACGAGGTCGCGGTTGCCGGCGAAGCCTTTGAACACCTTCGATGCCGGGGTTGTCTGCATCTTCACGGCGGCTTCGAGCGCCTTTTCACCGTCAAAATCACGGATGCCCATCTGCCAGGCGCTCACAATCAGCGGAATTTCGTGTTCAGCGACCATTACAGGCACGTAGTTAAGACCGGCAGGCCCTTTTGCAAGCCAGCCGTTGGCGTCGTACAACGCGAGCTGAGAATGCACCCAGCGGCTCGACCACTCGGGTGCGACGAGATTCCAGAACTGGTTGAGGTTCCAGAAGGTGTTCCAGAAGGCATCGCAGCCTATCATCACATCCGTATCCGGATTCGCTACCTTGCGTCTCTTTCCGTCGGTCGAAATCCATTCACCGTTCACGTCGCTCCATATGTTGCGGCTGCAGAGGGCGCGGTACATGTTGTTGTAAAACTTGCGCTTTTCAATCCTGTCGTTCGATTTAATGCTGATACGTGCGAAGAGGTCGTTCCATGTGTCGGTCTGATTGCGGCGTACGGCGTCGAAATTCCAGCCGAATGGTTCGATGACTTCGGTGAGCAGATTCTCGGCGGCGTTGGCTATGCTGACGGGCGAAATGGCTGTGCGCATTTTTACCACGGGATTGCCGGCGGTGCCGAATGTCGCGAAAACTCCGGCAAAATCGCATTCGCCGGCTTCGAGTTCGCTGACATCGTTCTTTATTTCATCGTTGAGCCAGCTGCCCATGCTCAGCATCGGACGGTCGAACTCAATTACAAAGTTGATTGTATAGTCCTGGTCGGCATCGTGGCTCCATACGCCGGACGATACCTGATGCGAATAACCCTCGATGCGTGTGGGGCTTACTTTCTTGATTTTTACGTCCTTGAGGTTAAAGCCGTACTCGGCCTGCGGCTTGAGGTCGATGAGAATGCGTCCGTCGCCGCGGTCGGCAGGGAATGTGAACTGCTCCATGCCGCAGCGCGTAGTGGCGGTGATTTCGGCTTTGATGCCGTAGTCGGTGAGTTCGGCCGAGTAATATCCGATGTCGGCGCGCTCGGTGCGCTTGTCGATGCGCGAGCGGTAGCCTTTGTCGGGACGCTGTTCGTCGCCTACACGCGTGAGCAGAGGTCCGTTCGTCGGCATAATGCCGAGGCCGGCGAGGGTCCACTCATGTACATGGCTGAAGCAGCCTATATTCTCAAATGTCGGCTGGTATCCGGCCTGCCACCCGCTGTTCTGATTGTCGGGACTTAGTTTTACCATGCTGAACGGCATCCAGGGGCCCGGGGCTATCATCCAGCGCGAGTGCCCGGTGCCTATGCGTGTGTCGACATACTCTGCCGGGGTCACTTCGTGCTGCGGCGAGCGTGTTACTTTTCCTTCGGCGACAGTCTTGCCGTCGCAGATAACTTTGTATGAACTTTTGGTTTCTTTCTCAACGCCGGGCATCGGAGCCTCGAACTGATATCGTCCTCTCTCTACCGGGGCGTTAAAAATCGTCTTTCCGTCAAGCTGCACCTCAAGCTGAGGCTTTCCTTCAAGGTGCTCCACATCGACAATCAGTGGCTGCTGTCCGTCGATTTCATACGGAGCCGCTGCGACATCGCGGATGTAAACGCTTTCAGGCTCGACTATCTTAATGTCTTTTGGACCAGAGAGTGATATTTTATCGAAAATTATCCATGAGCCTTCCAGTGTGGCGATTGTTACTTCGTTGTTGCCGCGTTTCAGCGTGCCAGAAGCGACTGGCACCTTTATTGTATAAGGTGTGGCATCAGAGAAATCTCCGGTGAGCGACGGCGACGATGTAGTGTCGTCGGTTTTCGATGGTTTCGGCTGTGCCGCAGGGTCGATGTTTTCGGCCGCGAGCTGAATCCTTTCAACCTGCCCGTTGACCGATATCTTTATATAAGGAAGAAACTGCTTCGAGTAGTCGGCAAGGTCAATTTCGAGAGTGCAGGTCTCTTTCCCCGGTGTTTTGGCAAGGTCGAAAAGCAGATTAAGCTGGTGTGTGCGCCAGCCGGCGGTAGGCCATGTTCCGCCCCATGTGTCGGCCGGCCCCGGCAGCACGTAAGGCATGTCGCTGTGTATATCCGACTTTCCTATAATGAAATATTTATCTTCGTAGCCGAAGTCGTGCTCTATGAAATCGCGGAATTTGTCGGGTGCGAGCGCAAATTCGGCACCTGAATTGTCCTTCTCTCCGAGCGACCACAGAGTGACTTCTTTCCCTGATGTACTGAATGACGACAAGGTTGTCATGGCTATCAGCGAAGCAAGATAAAGTTTGTCCATGATTGATTTATTGCTATGTTCATACATTTGTGCCGCGAAGTAACTAAAAAAATCTTATTCATGCAAATAATCGGCTAAGTTTTCATTATGAAAAGGAATTTTTGCAAATGTTGCCGTGAGAAGTTTTTTAAAGGAATTTGGCCAAAATCTTGCCGATTATATTTAAGTTATTGACAAGTAGCGCGTAGTGTAAAACGCCCAGGTGACACAACTTTTTTTACATAAAAGGAATGCAAAATCAGAAATTATGTATAACTTTGTGCCGTAATGTATGAACAAATCAATTTATCCACGCTATAATTCATCTTCCTGCAGAGAGAAAACACACCTATGAAAAGGTTTTTAATTAAGGTAATGCTGCTGTGTGCGGCATCATTGTTTGCAATATCAGGCCAAGCGTCTCCGTACAATATCGCCGCTTCGGCCAAAGTTACCGCATCATCGAGCCGCGATGCCGATTCTGATGCCGGTAAAGCGACCGACGTTAAAATAAGAGTAAAGAACGCCGGCGAATGGGTCTCGGGAAGCGGCTTGACTTTCTGGGGACAGATTGATTATCCGTGGATACAACTCGACTGGGATACACCGGTTGCAGTAAACAAGGTGATTATATATGAACGTCCTGAGATAAATTGTCCTATACCCGGAGGAATTCTTAAATTCAGCGATGGCTCAGGTATCGCCGTAAATGAGATTCCGGACAATGGCAGCCCGAAAGTGGTTGGTTTCCTGCACTCTGATTCTGTCTTTAGACAGCGAGCCCTATGAAAACTGGGGCGTGGAATAACAGCTTAATTACGAAGTTATGGACAACAGAATGTATGCCGTTGGTGCCGATGTCGGAGGAAGCCATATCAGTTCCGCGGTGATAGACCTCGCGAGCGGAAATGCGGTCACGGACCCGATTGTCACTGACATTGACAGCAAGGCGGATGCCTGCACTGTTATTGATGCATGGTGCGGAAATATTATTGACACACTCTCAGCTTTCCCCCATGACGTAAATCGAGTAGGTATGGCATTGCCTGGGCCGTTCGACTACCATAGAGGCATAAGTCTCATTAAAGATGTGAACAAGTTTGATAACTTGTTCGGACTTGATGTGCGCATGGCCATACATAGCCGTCTCTCCGGAAGCGAAGCAAAGGAAATCCGCTTTGTCAACGATGCTTCGGCTTTTGCTTTGGGTGAAGCGCTCGGTGGAAGCGCGCGTGACAGGTCCGATGTAGTGGCGCTCACATTGGGCACCGGGGTAGGCTCAGGTTTCGTCAGAAACAGGCAGCTTGTAGAGACCGGAGACACTGTGCCTGCAAATGGCTGGGTATATAAATTGCCCTTCGACGGTTCGATTGCCGATGATGCATTCTCTACCCGCTGGATTATAGGACGTTACAGTGAGCTTACCGGCGTGAAACTTCATGGCGCAAAGGACGTGGCCGCCAGATATGAAAGTGATGCCGCGGCACGTCGTGTTTTCGACGAGTTCGGTTCCCGGCTCGCGAGTTTTATCATTCCTGTCATGGAACGTTTCGGCTCGTCGACGCTGGTGTTAGGCGGAAATATCAGCCGTTCACTCAATCTCTTCCGGCCTGCTATGAAAGCGGTTTTCGCAAAAACCGATAAGAGTATAGAAGTTTTCCAGTCCTCGCTCTTCGACCGTGCGGCATTGATTGGAGCCGCCGCTTTATTCTTTGATAAGTAATAAATGCACAATAAATTATGTCTGCAATCAGAAAGACTACTCAATACGTTCTGCCGGTTGTCAAAACCGAACAGCCCGGAAACTATGACCCATATCCGGTGCATGACCTCGGAGTCGATAAAATCTTTTCGGGCTATGAGTCGCTGGCACAATCCATAAAAGGATACCGTAATGTCGTTATTGACGGATATGGCGGCGTAAGATTCGATGATTTCGCCCGTGAACTCAACAAGGAACTGATAAAGTCGGGAGTACATGCCTTGTGGTGGCGCACATCGGCAGCAATGAAGTCTCCGGAAGATATAGATAAACTCATTGAGCCATATCTGGGCGGCGACGACCCGCTTTTCGGCTTCAGGGCACAACTCGGATTAGCCGGCTTCTTTGATATCGACAAACTTCGCTCAATCAGGCCCGATGAGAAGGCTGAACTGAATATTCTGATAGGTGAGGGCGCTTCTCTCGCGGGTTGGGATGCCACTGTCGTTTATATCGACATTCCCAAAAATGAAATCCAGTTCCGGGCGCGCAGCGGCAGCATCACCAATTTAGGAGCTGTGCATCCCGATGCGCCTAAGAAGATGTACAAGAGGTTTTATTTCATCGACTGGGTTGTGCTCAATAAACATAAAAAACAGCTTCTGCCCGATATTGATATTTATGTCGACGGACAGCGCGAGAATGAAATTACATGGGCTCACGGCGAAACGATTCGCAAAGGTCTGTCGCGCCTTGGACGGAACGGTTTCCGTGTGCGTCCCTGGTTTGAACCCGGTGCATGGGGAGGACAATGGATAAGGGAGCATATTCCTGCACTACCCTATGATGTGCCGAATTATGCTTGGTCTTTCGAGCTGATTGTCCCGGAGAACGGCATCATCTTCAGCAGCGATAACACGATGCTTGAAGTATCATTTGACTCAGTGATGTATCAATGCGGCGAGGACGTTGTAGGTAAGGACTGCTATGAAGAGTATGGCGATGAATTCCCTATACGCATGGACTACCTCGATAATTTCGACGGCAATAACCTCTCAATCCAGTGTCATCCGCGCCGTGAATATATCCGCAAAAATTTCGGCGAAGTACTTACTCAGGAAGAGACATATTATATTCTCGATACGAAAGATGATGCCGTGGTTTATCTTGGATTTAAAGACGACATCGAGCCGGAAAAATTCAGAGCGGCCCTGACCGAAAGTTATGAAAAAGGCACGCCTCTCGACGTGCCGCGCTACATCAATTCTGAAAAATCGGAGAAACACGGGCTCTATCTTATTCCGCCGGGCACACTGCACAGTTCGGGCCGTAATAATCTTGTATTGGAAATCAGCACGACACCTTACATCTTTACATTCAAGATGTACGACTGGCTTTCACTTGACCTTGACGGACGTCCCAGGCCGCTGAATATAACCCGTGCCATGGATAATCTTTATTTCGACCGCAAAGGTGAGAAAGTGGTCCGGGAACTCGTATCACATCCTGCTCTGCTTGAAAAAGGCGCGGACTGGGAACTGTGGCATCTTCCGACTCATGCCAATCACTCATACGACGTACACCGTTACAAAATCGGTTCGAAAGTAGAAGTGAAAACAGAAGGCAAATGCCATGTGCTCAATCTCGTTGAAGGCGACAGCGCCGTTGTTGAAACCGCCGGGGGCGCTAAATTCACCCTCGGTTATGCTGAAACCCTTGTCATCTCAGCCGCCGCCGGCTCCTATAAAATAATAAATACAAACGACCGCGAAATAATGATGGTCAAAGCTTTCATGAAATAATTTGGAAGTTTCTGCTTTCTGAGCAGAGGCTTATGAAATAAAAACGAGGCTGTGCATTTTGAAGTGCACAGCCTCGTGTTGACTAAAAAAGTATAGGATTTGTCAGAATGTGAATTGCACGCCTAACTCAAGATTACTGTTGATGGCAAAACCGACGCCGTTGACGCCATCATAATGGCTGTAGCTGAACAATGTCGTGCGGCCGATGAGCGAGAAAGTGTCGTTGAAGTGTGCGGCGAAGCCCGGTCGGATTCCAGCGACAAAACCACCGACACCATAACCCTCGGCAGATTCGTGAGAATAGCCCATTGCAAGTTCTCCAAAAAAGTCAAAAACACCTGCGCGTGCAAAAGTTCCGCGCACATACGGAAGTACCGAAACCGTGGTTATACCGATATCTGAAATATTCTGATACTTAACCCCTACAGAGGCTCCCAGTGCCCATGTCTTATTGAAGTAGTAACCTACCTCAGGGGCTACGGTAAAAGCGGAGTTTGTGGCAGACTCGCCGTCAGCGCTTGCGTGTTCTACAGCGATTCCCAGCGTACCGCCTACATAGGCTTGTGCTTTGGCGGCGAATGTAATGCTGATTAAGGCAATTAACAGAAAAAGTTTTTTCATAATTTCAGGGTTTTATAGTTATGTATATAGATAACGCATGCTACCCGTGAATTATTGCCGAGAGGAGCTATGGCAGTCCTCAGCTATTATCCTTACTCTTCGATAGCCTCTTTGATTTTCGAGACGATATAACGAACGTGCTCGTCCGATACCCACGGGCCGGCGGGAAGACAGATGCCGACTTTGAAGAGGCTCTCGCTTACGCCGTTGACATAGGCCGGTGCGTCTTTGTAGACAGGCTGCCGGTGCATCGGTTTCCACAGCGGACGGCTTTCGATGCCTGCAGCGTCGAGATACATGCGCAGAGCCTCCACGTTGTCGTTGGGCTGGCAGTCGGTGGTGGCCGATTCGACGGTGTGTGTCACCCCGGCAGCCCCGCCTACGGCCCCTGTAATCACTTTCTTGTATGCGTTTTCCTGACCCTTGATTCTGAGCTCAGGGTCAATCGTAGCCGTGCAGAGCCAGTAGTTCGAGTCGAATTCGGGCGAGGGGGCCTTGTGCACCGTTACTCCCTTGACGTCTTTAAGAAGTTCCTCGTAGAGTGCCTGCACATGGCGGTGATGCGCAATATGCTCGTCGGCAACCGTCATCTGGCCGCGACCTATGCCTGCGCATATGTTGCTCATGCGGTAGTTGTAGCCGATAGCCTCGTGCTGATAGTAGGGATAACTCTCACGGGCCTGGGTGGCATACCACAGAATCTCGCGTGCGGCGTCTGCATCGGGACAAATCAGCGCGCCTCCCCCCGAGGTGGTAATCATCTTGTTGCCGTTGAACGACAGCACGCCGTAGCGGCCGAAAGTGCCGAGTACCTGACCGTTGAAACGCGAGCCGAATCCTTCGGCGGCGTCCTCGACCACGGGAATCCCGTAGCGGTCGGCAATCTCCATGATGCGGTCAATCCTGTAAGGCATGCCGTAGAGGGCCACGGGAACAATCGCCTTCGGCTTACGTCCGGTCTTTGCAATGCGGTCTTTGATGGCTTCTTCGAGCAGCTCCGGGTCCATGTTCCATGTCTCGCGCTCTGAGTCGACAAACACCGGCGTGGCGCCGAGGTAAGCAATCGGGTGGCTCGACGCGCAGAACGTGAACGACTGCACGAGCACTTCGTCGCCCGGCTTTACCCCGCAGGCAATCAGCGCCAGATGCACGGCTGCAGTACCGGCGGAGAGTGCCACCACTTTCTTTTCAAGGGGTGCCTGTCCCTCGCCGCGTGCGTTGACAAAATCCTCGAGGTCCTTCTCAAATCCGTTGACATTCGGACCGAGAGGCACCACCCAGTTGGAGTCGAAAGCCTCCTTTATAAAATCCTGTTCCTTGCCGCTCATGTGAGCCAGACAAAGGAGTATGCGTTCACTCATAAGGTTATATTATTTCGTTATCATATTTCATTCTTCTGCCCAGTACGGTGCAGAATATCATTTCAATGTCTTTTAAAAATGAATAATGATGCAGATAATAGAGATTTATGCGTACTTTGTCGGGAAAAATCACCTCGTCGTTATATTTCTGCGGGTCTTCTTTTCCGGCAAGCAAATCCTCTTCATCACGATATTTGAGCGAAGCTGGCCCTGTGATTCCGGGACGGAGTTTAAGAACGTCTCGGTCCGCACCTTTCAATTGGTCGGCATAACCGGGTACATCCGGTCGAGGGCCGACAAAACTCATGTCGCCGATAAGGACATTCCAAAGTTCAGGAAGTTCATCAAGCTTGTAGTGCCGCAGTTTGGCGCCGAGTGGCGTTATACGGCTTTCGCCGGCAACAGATACCGATGAACCGCCGTGTCCCACCGTCATCGAGCGAAACTTATACATCGTAAAAAGCTTGCCGTCACGTCCCACCCTCTTCTGCTTGAAAATCACCGGACCTCCCGGCATTTTCACCTTGATAAGAATTGCCACAACGAGCAAAACAGGCCATAAAATCAATAGCCCGATGAAAGCCATCGCGCGGTCAAAAATGTATTTGAGAATCATTATTAAGAAATCAGATTAACTTCATCAGAATATTTATTCTCAACATTAAATCCATCAAAAGGCTTTGAAACACTCCAATTAGATGAATGTTGAAAATATGCTATTTCTTCTTTAGAGGGGATTTTCATGTAATCTCCCCACCTTTCAGTAAGGTAATCTTCAACGCGTCCAGGAACTCTTAAGGTTATATTTTCAAAAGGTACTCTTTTTGAGTATTTAAAATATTCACTTCTATATAAGCCTTTAGAATATCCTGCACGTCCAAGATAATGACAATAATATTTAGTTTTTTTAGCGTTACTCTTATATATTTGTTTGATTGCGTAATCAACAAATGCTCGTTTGGGTAACCATTTCAATGGTTTTAGTATTAAATTCCCTAATCTCCCATGGCGCTTATAATTCCTGTTTGCTAATGATTTCAGGACTAAATATCGAGACCAAAAATATTGCCACAAATGCCCAATCATTGAATCGGGACAATTATGAAGTATGAAGATATCAATAAATACACCTTTATGAATGTCATGATTATCAAAAACACTTTCTTGATAATAAGAACAATTCAAACGAAGTTTTGCGAATGTCACATGTTCTGAATTCCCACCCCACTCTTGAAGATAGTACGAAGTCGTATCACCTTCTTTTTTAAAAGCAGTCCTAAATTTTTCAAATTCATCTGGACGCATGAAAACATCCAAATCATCGTCCCATGGAATAAAACCTTTATGTCTGATTGCTCCAAGAGCACTGCCTCCCATGAGACAATAGTCAATGCCTCTTTCTTCACAAAACTCATCAAAATATTTAGCTATATTTAATATACAGTTTTGTAATCCGAGGATGCCCCAGGAATCATCCTGGTTTTTCATTAGATTTCTCATCTGTAATTATGTATTATAATTTTCTTCTTTCCTGTCTGGGTAGGAGCTTGCATAAAACCAGGGTCACCATCGTAATTTGCTTCAATGAGTTCAAAGCCATTTTCGAGGACGGCAATATCCCATGCAATAAGCCGTGCCTTGGGGACGACATGACACAGTTGAATTACGAATTGTACTAATTGTTTCCAATTAGGAATCTCAAAACCTATGACTTTAGCACCGCTCCCCGGATGATAAAGAACTTTTTCACCAGAAATAGTTGTACCGGCGCCTGACACTACCCCAGTTTGTATTTCTATAGGGTAGCCTATCCCTCCAGCGTGATAATTGTCAACTTCTGAACCGACACCTCCTACACGGATGGATGCACTTAAAAATATTACATCATTTTCAATATATACATGTGGAGCAGAGCAAATCTTTATGTTTCCATCTAGTGTTTTTAGTGTATAAATGCGTATTGAATTTACCGACGATTCATTTAGAATAGACATTCGAGAGTGTTGAACTATGAATTCTTCAAGTAGATAATCACCCTTCATTAGTTCTTGAACATTTTCATTATTAGCAACATGTATTCCTCTGCCAGATGAAAGACCAATCGGCTTAACAATTACTTTAGGATGGGTGACAAGGAATTTTTTAATATCATTTTCATGACAATCCTTGGTATACAACCAATCTCGTTTTATAAATTCGCGGAATTTTTTGTTAGTTAATTGTTTCTGATTGAAGTAATCTGCATAATTGGGGTCATTGAAGCGCTGTTCCCATCTGCGGCTATCTCTTGCGGTATAGAATCGAGACCTTTCTAAGTGGGAAAGCTGATAAAAGCGCCAACCTAAGTATTCATTAGGGGTAACGCCATACCGAATAAAGCATTTTGCCGCATCCCAATATAGACTTATAATATTTATATCATAAAGTCTTGAAACTTTAGATAATCCCTCTTTGAGCCGTGAAAAAGCATCTATATATCTGTTTTTCATTGTCTTATTGTGTTTGTTAAATTTAATTAAGTAGAATATTTTTGTCAAATGTTTATTCTGCTTTTAACTTCTTTCGTAATATTGTAGAAGATATTCCATCTGTATGATTAAGATATACTACAGAGCATCCAATTGAGGCAAAATCCTGCTCGTAGTTGTTCCAAGCAGGGGTCCCTTTCCAATCCGAACCGACAAACACCACTTCTGCCTTTAGTTTACTCACCATTGCAAATTTATCCATATCGCTTTGGTCTATAACTTCATCAACATAACGAATTGCTTTTACAATGGCTTTGCGTTCTTCTTGATTAATTATAGGATATTTATTCTTTCGTTGAAAGCATAACTCATCTGTGGTCACACCAACAATCAGATATTCACATTGTTCTTTAGCACGTTGTAGGATATTCAAATGCCCAACGTGAAACATATCGAAAACCCCTGTTGTATAGCCAATCTTGTATTTTTTCATTGACAAAAAAATTTATAAATATCTTTTTCTACAAATCTTTTTTCTTACAGAAATTTTGTAGACTCACTTGTCTGTTGAAATTATAAAAATCGTAGTATTATGTTCTAAATAATTTTCGAAAAACAAATCCTCGTAATCTATTAGGCATGACAACCTGAATTACGAATCGTCCGAAAATATTATAGCAGTATCTTGGGTGTGAAATCATCTTATGTCTGACCATATAATCTTGCAGTCCTTTTTCGCTTTTGAAATATTTCCACCCGCCACGACGGGCATACATTTCTCGTCCAACACGGACATTCACTAAAGTATCCGGTAAATTTGCAAAGCGATATCCGGCTTCAGCCATGCGAATCCACAGATAATAATCTTCATTAAAATGCCAGTCGAGATAATTGCCTACGGCAATGACACGTGAGCGTAACATAGTTACGCTCACGTGGTTAAAGGGACAACGTCCCTTTAACCACATGAGTATTTCATCGTGAGAACAAGGAACCTCCCGTTTACCTACGATATTGGATTCCGAGTCGATAAACTCTGTAATCTGACCACCTACGATATCACATTCCGGATGTTTTTCCATATATGAAATCTGCTTTTCAAACCGGTCTGAAGCAGAGACATCATCCGAATCCATTCGGGCTATGATTTCGTATTTAGCATTCTCAACCCCAACTCGTAGTGCATGGCCAAGTCCTTTATTTTCCGGAAGCCAAATGACATTATACAAGTCCGGGGACAAGTTTACGTAATTGTTTATGAGAGCGGATAATTCCTTAGGTACAGCTCCATCGACAACCAGCACAACTTCATTAGGACGTCTGTTTTGCAAAATTGTAATGCTATCAAGGGCCCTTTTTACAAATTCTGGTTTGTCATTCTTATATACCGATGTAACAACAGAAAATTTACTCATCAATTCTCTATTAAATCGTTATAGAAATTTTCGTAATTCTTTGCCATTGTTTTCGCGGAAAAGAGTTCCTTAGCTATACTTGAATATTCAGACATTTCAATGTCCATTCTAACTGCTTTCCGCAAAACTTCTGATAGTTCGGTTTCATTACCAACCTTAAAATTTAACGGTTGTAGCTCCCTGAAAATATTGTAGAACTCCATAAACGGAGGAATATCCGTACCAATCACAGGAACTCCGGCCGTGACGGATTCGATAAAATTCAATCCAAAACCCTCAGAATGAGATGCCGAGATTGTATAGTCAGAGGCGGCTAAATAATCTGAAACATTAGGTTGCCATCCAAGAAGTTTTATCCTGTTATCTACACCAATTTCAGAAAGACAAACATCATGCAGATTTCCTTTACCGAGGAATAATAACTTCACAGAATGGTCATTTAGAGGAAATGCTTTTTTAAAAGAGCGGATAATAAGTAATGGGTCTTTAATCTTGGATAAACTTGCAATAACCAAGAATACCTTGTCAGAAATTGAAATTTTGAGTTTTTCACGAATAATATCTTTTGAAGGCAATTGTGTGGCTATAGCCACTCCATTGTAAACTAATCTGACCTTTATATTTTTAAGCTTAAGCTCGTAATATTTTTTTACAGTATCCGATATTGCCGCCGCCCCGCATATTTTTTTTAGACAATTAAAATAACGGTAAAGCATATATCGACCTAATATATGGCCTTTGCTTGAAATAAAATCTTCTTTTGCAATACAATGAAGAGTTTCAACAACTTTATATTCATCAGCTAATTTAGCTCCTAACAGACAAGCCTGATAGCCGTGTGTATGAATCAAATCAGGCTTGATTACATTCAGAAGCTTACGAAGTTGTTTTAAAATGCCATGAGGGAACAACTCTATCTTTAACTTGGTTGAATGAAGTTCATGTACGATAAATCCATCATTTATAAATTCAGAAGTGATTGAGCGAGAAGGCTCGTCCTCCATCAACTTGACAATTTGAACATCGAACTTGTTTCGGTCGATATTGCGTAATAGGTTTTGTACCACTACAATTGGTCCAGAACGGCGTAAAGAACTTACAATAATTACAATTCGTTTCATTATTTATAAGAGCTTATTGAACTTTCAACTATACCAAGAATTTTGTCGACACGTTTTTCAAAACTGAGCTCAGCAGCTTTGGCGAGGGATGATTCCGACATGGCTATTCTCAGGTTTTCGTTATCCTTGAGTTTCTTGATAGCCATTGCTATCTCATCGATACTTAATGGATTCACTAAAATGGCATTAGAAAAATCGAGTACGTCGTAATTAAAATCCCTGTCAGAAGATACAATTGGCAAACCACATGCCATAGCCTCGACTATTGAGTTACTGCATCCTTCGGCCAAAGTAGGAAGCGCATAAACATCGGCAGCACTCAATAGACGTGGAATATTGTGGTGAGGCATTACTCCTTTAAAAATTATCTCATTTCCCGAAGGGTCCTGAGAACTGTCTTCATCTGCCATGGTAGAACCTATAAAGATAGCTTTTACAGCAGTGTCATTGAGTTTCAAAACTGCTTCCTCAACTCTTTTCGCCCCCTTACGATGAATGAAACGTCCTACAAAGGCTACGATAAAATCATTTTTATCAAACCCGAATTCTCTGCGGCTCTCATCCTTATCATATTGGTGAAAAAGTCGTAAATCAGGGCCATTCGGTATTACATGACATCGCACTTCATCAGTAAGACCATGCTTGACGCTTTCGCGCATGTTCTTGGACGAAACAGCAATTACATTATTGGTAATTTTGTTTAATAGAGCAACTTCTTTTGATTTAAGAAGCTGCGGGAGTATAATTTTATCCTCTCCACAAGCTACGTTTAAGGGAAGTTTCCATTCTTGTGCCACTTTAGAAACATTATATGCCGCTTCCCAAAAATGTGCATATACTACATCAAAACGACATCCTAATTTTTTAAGACATCGGCTTGCGACAAATCGGTTTATATATGTTGTCAGTCTGCCGAGATATTTGCGAGACCCAAAAGTTAGAGATTTCGGACGATAAACTTTAATAACGTCAGAACATCCCTCCACTTTAAATTCTTCATACTCCGGCAAAAAAGGTGTTCGTCTAATTAGCTGATGAGTGATGCTTTGAGGGCATATAACCGTAACTGAGTGACCTCTTTTTACCATTTCTTTCGCCATCATTGAAATAAATGCAGCAAACGGATAAGCGTCACTCGGATATTGCAATGCAGAAAAAAGAATCCTCATGTTTTATAAACCCAGTAAATATTATGAGTCGGACAACAAGAGTTTAATATACCTCAATACTGTATTCGCCGAATATTAATAGCTTACGAAAGCTATAATATCAATATTGAAATCTGAACATCATTTAATATAATGTTCGATGGAAGAGGTATTTGTTGTGACTGAATTATTATATCTATTCATTCCTAAAATATACCCTAACAACATAAAACTGTACGAAGATTCGTTGCTAAAAAATGCCATAGAATATAGCGATGACAAGAACAGCGCAACCAGAATCATAATCATTGAAAGTTTATATTGGTTTGGAATATTTTTAATAAGTTTGACAAAGAAGAAATAGAAACTCATATAACATCCTAAACCAACAATACCGAAATCATATAGGAATTCAATCCAGTCGTTATGAGCATAATTACCAGCCTCTCCAACGGTTGACGCAAATCCATGACCAAAAATCAACTGAAACAAAGATGAATTTATGAAGCTTCTAAAAATATAGATTAATATGACATCTCTTCTGGAGGAACGACCTTCAAGTGTAGCTTCTAATCGAGTCTGGAGATATGGATTATCTAAATAATAGTCCAATATATAGTGCCATGCAACAATGAGTAGCAAAGCAAGTATAAAACCAATAAAAATTTTATGCTTTGATTTAATAAATAGATACCATATATAGACAACAACCAATACAGCCACTCCAAGTATTGTGCCTCGTTTAGCGCTTAGCATTGACATGGCAATCGCTATTGCAAAAAAAGGGATTGAGGATATTTTATTTTTAAACAGACCAATGAACGGGCATAAATATACAAAAGCATAAGCATAATTACTTGTGATATATTCGGTAGTTTTTGACCTTGTTTCAAGAAGTGTGTTAGTCTGATAGAAATATGAAAAGATAGAAACAACAAATATAACTACAAATAATGCCTTTAAGAGATTGGCTTTGACAAGTCCTTTTGCACTAAAATAATATAGCGGAAAAAAAGCCAATACGGCCCCTGCAAATTCACGAAAAAATGTAAATGTCGAAATTCGGCCAAAGATTGTTGACAAGACGCTTTTGTGAGAAATTAGATACGACAATGTCACTACTCCAATTATAAGAAGTAATGAATTGACTATATATGCCCTTTTTCTGAAAAAAACTGTTTTAATAAGATAAAATGAACATATAAGAAGCTCAACCAAAGCTATGGCGATACTGATTGTTCCAGTAGGATAAAGCAAACCTTTAAGAGCATATGCAATGACAATGGTAAAAAACAAATAACACCAAATAGAGTTATGCGCTACCTTCATTTTTGATTCAGATTTATCCATTCACCGAGTTTGTAATCCCAATCCAGTGGTTCGAATTCTTCCCAGCCATTACCGGGATATAAAGTAAGTTCGCCGAAATAAATTTTCCCATTAATATTATAAAAATCAACTCTTACAAAGCGAAAACCTTGAGCGAGCTTTTCGGCCAGTTCAATCATTTTCTCATATGATTTTGGTTTTTCAACCGGAGTGTTTTTTATAGGGTAATGCCGTGAAAATGGCATTAATTTCCAGTCTCTATCATAGAAATTCACGCATAGACCTTCTTTGCTACGTCTGTCTAAACATATAAAACAGCACCTGACTTTACCGTTAAAGCACATGAATTTATAGTCAGGCAAATCTTGTGAATCCGTATTTTCGATAAGTTCTTCGACAAGAATACGTGGCTTAATCATTTTGTAAGGCCATTCCCGACCAACATAAAAATAGTTATGCCGAAGACTTTTCCCAATCTTATTCTCTAATTTACGGAGGTCTAATGTATTCTTATTCTTGCAAATGAATACCCCGCCACTGTCATGGTTAGTTTTAATTACGAATTTTTCAGGTAACGAGGAAAAATCTATCTCTTCAAATGTTTTATATGTTGCGAGCGTCGGAATAATATATTCTTCGCCAATTATGTTAGATACAATCTTCTTAGCTTCTATTTTATCGACCAAATTGACATATCGTACATCCCGGTCATTCAATTTTAACCATTGAAGTTTCTCATTAAAACTCTTTGGATTCGATAAATCGGGAAAATAACCGGTTCGTAATCTGAACTTAAATCGTATATATGCTTTATCTGTCCATAACCGATGAGTTAAGGACAAGACCTTGTTAAGAAGTCTATTAAAAAATGAATATGATTTCATATATTTTTAATACTATATTGCAAAATATCCAGATGTGATTCACACAATATTTTATTTTGCAGATATTCTTTTTTGTGATTAAGAACACACGGCAATATTCCTCGATTATATAGTGCATTCAAGATTCGGCCTTTATATGGTAGAAAAGGTTTGATGGAATCCTTTAATTGCGATGTGTAAAAGTTCTCGTTTGCCTGTCTAAGTTTGTCGTCATCTAAAATTATTGAATTTAGAGCACGGATTTGTTTATCAAATTTTTCTTGATTTGTTAAGAATTTTACAGATAAATCATCCTGACATTGAACGTATGGATGCAGTTGAATATCTATTTTATTTTGGCTGAATATAAGTTGAACGGCATATCCCTCATACCAGGTTGTGGGCATCTTGCGTTCATTATCAAAACAAAAATTGCCTAAGCCGTAAATAATCGGTTTATTCTCGTAAAATTCATAACCACTATAGCAATGCTGATGATGATTGACAACAGCATCTGCTCCAGAGTCAACAAAAAAACGATATGTCTCCTGCATTCTCGTGCTTGGCAATTGGTAATGCTCATGCCCTCCATGCACGATTACAATGACATAATCTGCTTTTTCCCGGGCTTGTTTAATTGCGTAATATTGCGAGATTGGATTAAGCGGATTACATCCTCCCTGTTTATGTGTGGCTATTGAGAACTCATGCTCGCAGCAATTGATAAATGCAAAAACAGAGCCTTTAATTTCTTTGAATAATGTTTTTGAGGCATCGGTCAAATTATATCCCGCACCGACATAATCCATCCCATTTTCTTTGATAATTTTTAATGATTCGCACACACCACAGTCACCATAATCGAAAAAATGATTATTAGCCAACGTAAGCATGTCAAATCCGGCCCACTTCAAGAATGATATTGACTTTGGTGTACATTTCAAGTTCGGCCCGTTTTTCTCTATGGGACGGCATGTGTCGTTTGTAACAGTAGATTCAAAATTAACGGCACTATAATCCATTCGATTATTTAGCTCTTTAATTTCGTTGAACGCATCATTATAATTACCGGAGACTATTAGGTTGTTTAGGTTTTCTCTCGGTGAAAAATCTCCTGCGACAAGAATATTAATCATGCCTTATGTATAGTTTTTTATAGACTTTTTTAAGCAACTCCCTGTCGTCCTTAAAAAGTGATATGATAATAAAATAAGATATAATACACAACACACAAGAAAAGACTGCCCAAATGATAGACGACGGGTTATATCCAAGCAAATAGTAACCGATAATTCCCATTATTAATGAAGCCAATACAGGATGAGCAATATTGCTGAACATCTTTTTGATTGAAATCTTAGCTGCATAACGAAGAATTATTAATGAAACCAGAACTAATTCAAGGCGCACTAACGAGCGTGTCATGTATATAGTTTCAAATGAATAGTGAACGGCAATAAACATAGCCGGGCACAGCACTATAATATGAAGTATTTGTGCTACAACTGATAATTTAGGTCTGCCTAAGGCTCTATATACTTCACTGCTGTAATGCGATAAAATTATCGTAATAGCACTGGTCAAAGCCCATAGTCCTATGAAGTTGGCGGCTTCCTTCCATTGACTTCCGAGAAGTATGTCGGTTATCAAGTCGCGGAAAATAAATATACCGATACCTAAGGGTATAATAAACAGACCTACAGTCCTCTGAAATTTAAAAAATAATTCTTTAAAGTCAGACAGATTGCTTTGCATGCGTGATAATGAAGAAAATAAAATCGGAGTCGTGGCTGCCGTTATCAAGGATGTTATTTGGCCGACTGTAGTCATGGAAGTTTTATAAATACCTAAATAAAACTCATTTAAATAACATCCAATTAGAAAAATATCGATATATCCTGTTAACCATATAGATATGGACTCCAATATGGTCCAGATTGTGAACGACAGCATTTCTCTCAATTTGGTAAATGAGAAATATACGCGGATTCTCCAATTTGAATAGTATGTCAAAGCAATTGCATTAAAGGCATTTAAACAAATAGTGCCGATAATAAGTGCCCAATAATTACGTAGCCATAATGCAAGAGGAATTGTAACTATAAATGGGGTAGCTATGCCTAACAATCTAATTTTAAATAGGGTTTTAAAATCCAAGGCTCTTTTTAATATAGACATTTGGATACTGGACAAGGCCTGTAAAGGTAATGAGATACAGGCGATTGCAATAACATAGCCCAACCCCGGATTTCCTACAATCTTTGCTATTGGTTCGCAAAATAGACTTATTACTCCCCATAGGATAAAGGATAATGACATATTGCTCCAAAACGCAACGCATATAGAGTCATCCTGGTCCTTTTGATTGGTAAATTCGTGTTGTATGATATATTTTTGGAAGCCTCCGTCAGTAAAAATTTCAACAAACGATATAACTAATGTAACAGTTGTAACTACACCAAATGCTTCTGGAGTCAAAAGTCGAGCCAATATTATCAATGATACCGGGCCAATAAGTTTTGCTCCAATTTCAGCAATTGTAGACCACTTTGTTGCCGTTATAATTTTTCGATTATCTAATGTAGTCATTATATAGATAGAAAACGTATATTTTGACTATTGGCAATACTTTCTTATCGTCCTTTATACATTTCCTCATAGTACCTCTCGTAGTCGCCCGAAGTGATGTTGTCCATCCATTCCTGGTTGTCGAGGTACCAGCGGACGGTGCGCTCGATGCCTTCCTCGAACTGGA
>CAJUKF010000014.1 GCA_910587355.1 uncultured Muribaculaceae bacterium | reverse complement strand
CGATACTGAAGCCACGGTATATGACACCCATTTCTTTGCATTTGCACCGAAATATTTTAACACCGCTCCCTGGCTTACGAACACCGCAATCACACCGGCGATGAAGAATGCCGGGAGAAGACAGAGTACGATATGCTCACGGGCGTACCACTTGGCGAGGTCAAGAGTGGAGTGTATCGCTGTCAGCAGAGTTTCGCTGTTGACGGGCATGAAGAACGCTGTCAGAAATATGACAACAGTCCATATCAGAAATTTGACTTCCTTTTTTGTGTTCATGACAGTACATATTGTGTTCCTGTTATATTCCGAGTGCCTTTTTCACTTCATCTGTGGTCGGAACGTGTCCTTTGATTTTTACCGTCCCGTCAACGACCACCGCCGGTGTCATCATAATGTTGTAGCTCATCATCTCGGCTATATCCTCTATTTTGGAAAGTTCGACGTCAAGATGATTTTCTGCTATTACGCGCTCGACCACTCTGTATGTTTCTTTACACTTGGAACAGCCGGGGCCGAGGACAAGAACCTTGCTGATATTTGTACCGGGGGCCGCCGCACACCAAGAGCTTTCTGCGGATTCTGCCGGTTCTCCTGAACAGCCGCACGACTGCACTGGTTTCACATCGTTTTCCACGATTATGTTGCTGTTGCAACAACAGCTTTTCTTTTTGGGTGCGAAAAGAGTTGACCAAAAACTTTTCTTTGATTCTTTTTTATCCATGCTTTTTCGTTTTTACAGTTATAAATACATCATTAAGCAGTAGTAAATACCTACGACTATGAAAAGGACACCGACAATAATGTTGAGCCATTTCTGAATGGTGCGTAGTTTGCCGTAGAACTCGCCGACTTTCTCCACGCTGAAAGCGAGAATCCATGCAACTGCAAGCACCGGGAGTGCGGTGGCGACAGCAAACAGCACGGGCAAAAGCCACCCTGCACTTGCGGTAACAGACATCGGTATAAGCATCCCGAAATAGAGAACACCGCTTGACGGACAGAAAGCCATCGCAAAAAGAATACCGAGTAACAATGCTCCCCACCCGCCTTTGCGGGCAAGTCCTTCACCGTTGCCACTGAAACCGAACTGTGGGATATTCAGTCTGTGTCCGAACAGCATGAAAAGACCAATAACAAGCAGGAGCGGTCCGAGCAGCAGCTCACCCCATTTCCCGATGGTCTTCTGGACGCCGAAGACGCTTGCTCCCTCTTTCAGAATTGATATAAGGATAATGCCGAGAACGGTATATGCGATTATTCGTCCGATGGTATATAGTACCCCGTTTCGGAAAATACGTCTGCGGTTCTCGATATCCTTGCTGATGTAGCCTATTGCGGCTATATTGGTAGCAAGCGGACACGGCGAAATTGCGGTGAGTAATCCGAGGAGAAAGGCCGTCAGAGCCGGAGCGGTGCTGTTGTCAAGCAAAGTCTGTAACCAGTCCATTATTTCAACGATTGCCGGATTTTGTCAGCAAGACCCTTCTTGAAGTCATCCGGGTTCTTTCGGGCATTGCCGAAACCGAACTCGGTAAGATTGTTGCGAGTCTCTTTACCGTCTTTCCATTTGTTGACAAAGAGAGAAGACCACGTCACTTCATACTTATCGGCTATTTTTTCTCCTTTCGGGGTAGAGATATCCACTGTCCTGAATACGACCGTGCCGTTTTTCAGCTCGTTTGCAAAGATTGTATTCATCACCTCTTTTGTGTTATTTTCGATAGCCACACAAGTGGCACAGCGTTGTTTCCCGTAGAAATAGATTACTTCCACTCTATCCTTTTCAGGAGATGCCGCAGTAACGGTATTATCCCCTCTTCCGCATGACATCAGCCCTATCATAAGAGCGAAAAAACATCAGTAACTTTTTCATGTGCTTAAATGTATTTAATTGAGTTGTTGTTTGCCGAATTACGAACGTTAAGAACAAAAAAATAGTGCTTACGAGCAGCAGCTATTCTTTTTTGAGGGACAGCAGTCGTCAAGCATCTGTGAAAACAGTTGCCGTGCAAGTTTCCAGTTCTCTGCGTTGATGCAGTATTTTACTTTTGGCGGCTCGATGGTGCCTTGTATCAGCCCTGCCTCTTTCAACTCGCTCAGATGCTGCGACACGGTGGCTTTCGCAATCGGAAGCACCTCGTGTATGTCACCAAAGAAACATTCGTTTCTCTGGGCGAGAAAATGAAGGATAGCAATGCGGGTCGGATGCCCCATCGCCTTCGCGAACCTCGCAAGTCGCTCCTGTTCAGATGTTATCTCTAATTTTGCCATATTATTCTTTGTTGGGTGTTCGCAAAATTACAAACAATATATGGCTTAACCAAATTTTCTGACAATATTAACCCAAAATTTCCCTTTTACCCAATCGGAGATAGCTTAATCATACTCCGGCTTTTCTGTGTAGCTATCGCTAAGATTTGTGATTTCAGATTTCACGGCTAAACGTATTTCTCGTGGCGTGAGAATCCTGAAATGATGCAGCAGCGAAGACAGCAATTTGTCCGGTTCGCGCCCGATGCCGACAGTAAGACGCCGCCGTGCCCGCGAAAAAGCCACATAAAGCAGCCTGATACTTTCATCGGCATCTCCGAAACGTGATGCGGCGTCCGCCACTATCACATTATCCGATTCGAGCCCCTTGGCCTTGTGCACTGTCATCACCGACAGCCGTTCTTTCACCAGTCCGCAGGCAAATAAATCCGATTCATGAAAGGTAAGCAAATCATACAGATGTGCCGTCAGCTGCGCGCTGAATCCTGCTTCCTTCGCATTATTTACTATAAAATCATCGATTAGCCGCAGCATATAGTCAAAATGTTTAATCGGCTCTATGAAGTCCGCGCCCACGAAGTAGGCGTGCGCGTCCCTCACGGCCTCTGCGAGCGAGCCTCCGGGCAACGACAGCCGCGAACGGGAGATTCGGTAAAAGTCTCCGTACTTTTCTCTCAGACGTGCGGCAATCCGCAATATCTGCGCCCCCGGACGGTGTATATAGGGTTCCTCCACCGATGCGTCGGTGAACCGTGATATTGCCTCCGTCATCAATGCCTGCATCACAGCAGCCGTGGCGGCAACGTCATCCGATGCGTTATGGCTGTTGATACCCTCGACTTTGAAATACCCGATAAGGTCTCCCAGCTTGTGTGAGCGCAGATTGGGGTAAAGCAGACGTGATATTGCAAGAGTATCAATCTGCCTGATGTCGTCTCCGAAAATAGCGGGCGCTTCCTGAGATAGCTTTCTGGCTATGAAGTTGCGTATGATTCCGCAGTCAAAGGCTATGTTATGCCCCGCCAGAGCCGAGGCCTCCCCGATATATGCCGTAAACATGCCAATCGCTTCGGCCGGGGCATGTTTGCGTGCTTTGGCATGAATGCTCACAAGTGGATTCGGCCTCCCGTCTTTCAGCGTCGCCGGAAGCTGTTTGTCCGTGTCGATGAATACTTCGAATTCGGTGCCGGGAATAATTTCCCCGTTTCTCATCTTTATGGCCGAAATCTGCACTATATCGTCACTGAAAATATCAAGCCCTGTTGTCTCGGTGTCGAATACAACGATGATGCTGCCGTCGGTCATCCTGTTGCAGAAACGCGACAGACGCCATTGCGACGGGGGCTGCAACAAATCGTCTACAGAAATCGCCCTGGCCCGTAGCTCGGCGACAAGCCGTCTGGCTTCGTGAAGAGTGCGTATTGTGTCGGTCTGATACAGAAGTCTGCTCCATGCGTGCCACTGCAGCGGATTCGCCACTACGGCCAGATGCGACCAAATGGTTTTGAACGCTACCTGATGAAAGACATCCTGCCTGAATATATGGAAATGGGGTAGCCCGAGCGAAGTCAGTATATACGACATGTCGTCGCCCTCGCGGTTGGTGCGCACCAGTATGGTCACGCTTTCGTCGGGACTGCTGTCGAGCCGGCGACGGGCGCTTGCGGCCGCCATTAATTGCAGGGAATTGCCCGAAGTCACGTATGCTGTCAGCGCCTCGTCGGCTTCGTCTTCGGTAATTGCCGAGGGAAGCAGTGAGCTGTCGATTCCCAGCCAGCGTGTGGCAAGCTCATTGCATAGCGACACAAGACTCGACGGCGAGCGGTAATTCCGGTAGAGATGTGTCACATTGCCCTTGCACATCCGCTTTACGATATCGAGGGCACGGCCGCCTGCCCCTAAAAAACTGAAGATAGCCTGCTGTTCGTCTCCGAGAAACAGTGCTGTCCGGTCACGGTCATCCGCCACACGTTCGATTATGGCAAGCTGCAGGGGTGTCATGTCCTGCGTTTCGTCGACCTGAATCCACGGGTATCCGGTCATCCTGTAAGGCTCGTCGGCGCCATAAAGCAGGGCTGTGTAGGCCCGCAGAAGAATCTCGTCGAAATCAACGAGTTTGTTTTCTGCCTTGAAGCGTGCGTATTCTCTCACCATATCGCGCATATGGTCGGTCGGCATCTTTTTCGGGCGGCGCATCACCCATGAGGGGTGGTCGTTGTCACACTGGTAGATATATGCCGCTGCTTCAAGAAATGCTTTTACATCATCGGCCTTGGAGATGCCGAAAGTAGTCAGCAGATATTCGAGCTGGTCTTCTTCGTCAAGAATCGATGTATCAGGTGAAATCAGGCCGTTGACATGGAGAAAACGCAGGCAGAAACGGTGGATATTGCCCGTGAACAGCCCTTGTGGTGTGTAGCCGAGGTACCCGCTGATTCTCGATTTCATTTCACGGGCGGCCCGGTTGGTAAAAGTGATGCACAGCATCTTGTCGAACTCGATGCCGTGCATTGCGTTTGCATGGAATATGCGACGTGCGAGAATATGGGTCTTGCCGCAGCCGGGAGGTGCCAGCACGAGTGCACTGGTGCCGTAGAGCTCTATAAGTTCCCGCTGGCTGCTGTCGTCAAATTCCATTTATGTCTCAGACCTTTATGTGTGGGTCATTCATTGATATAAGGCAGAAGTATTTCGCGCCATATGATATAGCCCGGCCCGAGCAGATGTAGCCCGTCATTGGTCAGGTCGGAGCGCAGATTGCCCTTCTCATCGGCGAATGCCGGGTATAGGTTTATCCACGTGATGTCGTTTTTTGCGGCATAGGCCTCTAAGAGTGCGTTGATGTCGCGTATGGTCTGTTCTTTGCCGAAAATTCGTTTGTACCGTCCGAATGAATTGTTAATCGGCAGCAGCGACTGCAGATACACTTTCGTTGTGGGCGACTCTCGCTGTATGCGCCCCACAATAGCCTCTACAGCCGACGCTATAGAGTCGGCCGAGAGGTCGTGGCTTACATCGTTCACGCCGCAGAGCAGAAAAATCTTTGCAGGTCTGCCACGAAGGATTCCGTCGAGGCGCAAATCTATCCCCTCGGCGATGTCGCCGTTGATTCCCCGGTTCACCACGTTTGGATTTCCGAGCAGTTCGTGCCATTCGCATCCGTGCGTGAGGCTGTTGCCGAGCATTACTATCGACGACGGACTCGTGCCGAGGGTATCGAACAGCGACGCGCGCTGATAATAGAGTTCACCGAAATCGGCTCCTTCGGCTGTAAGTCCGGCGGCGCAGAGCATGAGCGGTAATGCTATGTTGACGATTCTCATTTTTCAGGCGCGTTAGGAGTTCTGATGCCCTTCGCGGTAGTCGTCCACGGCTTTTTTCACCGAGCCGTGCATCAGCAGCAGTCGGCGTGCTTCTTCGTAAGGCAGTCCGAGTTCCTCCACAATCATGCGGGTGCCGCGGTCAACGAGCTTGGCGTTCGAGAGCTGCATGTTCACCATTTTGTTGCCTTTCACGCGGCCCATTTTAATCATTGTGGCCGTGGTAATCATGTTGCAAATCATCTTCTGTCCCGTGCCGCTCTTCATGCGCGACGAGCCTGTCACGTATTCAGGCCCCACAATCATCTCGATGGGTATGTCGGCGGCTTCGGATACGGGAGCGTCGGGATTCGATGTAATTGCAGCGGTGAGAATTCCGCGTTTGCGGCACTCTTTGAGTGCGCCTATGACATAGGGTGTGGTGCCCGAGGCTGCGATGCCTATCACGGTGTCGCGGTCGTTGATGTCGAATTTCTCAAGGTCGCGCCAGCCCTGGAGTGTGTCGTCTTCGGCATTCTCCACAGGATTGCGCAGGGCCGTGTCGCCCCCGGCTATGATGCCTATCACCCACGACGGCTCCATGCCGAATGTGGGCGGTATTTCCGATGCGTCGAGCACGCCAAGTCGGCCCGATGTGCCGGCGCCTATGTAGAAAATGCGGCCGCCGCGTTTCATGCGGGGCACTATCTGTTCGACAAGACTGCTGATTTGAGGCAGTGCTTTCTCTACGGCGAGAGCCACTTTCTTGTCCTCGTTGTTTATGTCGTGAATAATCTCGCCGACCGGTTTCTTTTCCAGGTCGTTGTAAAGCGAGGGTTGCTCGCTGATTTTTACGAATGCCATTGTCGTGATGATTATGAATGGAACGTGATGAGACCCTTCATGGGGCTTTTTACGATGTTGCCTACATGGCAGCCTTCGGCTTCGGCAGCCTCACGCAGCACGTCGGCGAAATAATAGGCGATTGAACCTATGAAATTCACCTGATGTGCCTGATATTGGGTATATTGGTGTATGTTGCGGCGGAAGAAGGCTCTGAAAGCGTTGTATACCAGTGCATGAATTTCGGGCACGTCGATGTTTTTGCTCAGGAATGGTGTCACCGATGCGAGGAAACGGTTGGCAAGGGGCTCTTTGTATACGCGCCGTATGATTGTGAGCAAATCAAGGTCGTATTCGTCGAGGAAGCGCGCGCAGATTTCTGCTGGCAGCTGTTTTTTAAGCACGTCGCCGAGGAAGAGTTTGCCGAGTACCGCACCTGAGCCTTCGTCACCGAGCACATAGCCCAGGGGCGACACATTCTGCACTATCGCCTGACCGTCGTAGAGGCATGAGTTGGAGCCCGTGCCCATGATGCAGGCTATGCCGGGTTCGTGGCCGCATAGCGCGCGGGCGGCGGCAAGCAAATCGGTGTATACTTCTACGGTCTCGGCCGAAGGTATGTTGGCCTTGATTGCAAGCGCTACATTGGAGCACACTTCTTCCGATATGCAGCCTGCGCCGTAGAAAAACACGGCTGTGATGTGGCCTGCCAGAGACCCGAGTTCGGGCATGAGTTCGGCGCCGATGCGCTCGCGCATCTCTTCTTCCGTAAGCATCACGGCGTTCATGCCCATCGTGAACACCTGCTTTTCTAATTTACCGTTGTCGAGGGCGCACCAGTCTATTTTGGTGCTTCCGCAGTCAGCTATCAGTATCATAGTTTTATATATATTTTCTTTTTGTACAGTATCAGTCCTATGAGCCAGTTCACGGCAAGGAAAAGTATTGCGAACATCAGCGATGCGAATGTCGCGTCGTTGCCGCAGGCCGGCAGCAGGAATTCTTTGTATACGATTCCTTTTATCGAGAGCATGTCGTCGCCGAAAGGCACTCTGATGAAGCTTATCAGCAGGGTCATCACGGCCCCGAGGCAGTAGAGGAAGAGGGGATTGATGCCGAATACCTCGAAGAAGCGGCACCA
Organism: uncultured Muribaculaceae bacterium; assembly: GCA_910587355.1. Lineage (GTDB taxonomy): Bacteria > Bacteroidota > Bacteroidia > Bacteroidales > Muribaculaceae > CAG-873. The sequence goes on along the minus strand of CAJUKF010000014.1, from coordinate 46,367 downwards.
GCGCCGGTGGCCCTTGATATCGATTATCCATATAAGCAGCCCGAGAAAGCTCGAGGCCAGTCCGCATGTCGTGAGAACGAAGGTGGGCGACCATATCTTCTTGTTAATCGGAATTCCGTAGTCCAGCAGGAAGCCCGAGAAGGTGAGTATCACGCCCACAATGAAAAGTTTGTTAATCCGCAGCTCGTTGTCGCGGGTGCTCATTATCAGGCCTCCGCAGAGAAAGCCAATCAGCATGTGGGCTATCGACGGGAAGGTGCTCAGCAGTCCTTCCGGGTCGAGGTGGAGCGACACATCGCCTATCGTTTCTTTATACAGATGGTCCGGACCGATGATTTTGTTGTCCACGATATAGAGCACGCTCCTGTCGCTGAACTCAAAACCGTTGCCGAAAATCAGCAGGAGCGCGTACACTACAAGCATCCCTGCCACAGTCCACGGCAAGCCTTTGCGCGGAATAAGCAGGGCCATGGTGGCGCCGATGCCGTAGCAGAGTGCCAGACGGGGAATCACACCGAGTATGCGGATGTGGTCAAAATTGAATACGGCCTCAAGAAATGTGGCGTCGCTGTTCAGCCCGCGCAGAAAGAGGCCGAACCATGCCACCGCCATGCCGATGAGGAACAGCAGCACGGAGCGGCGAAGTATTTTCCGGAAAGATTTCAGAGTGAATTTGAAATCGTATTTCCTAAGCGAGAAATAGGTGGAGATACCCATTATGAACATGAAGAACGGAAAGACAAGGTCGGTCGGAGTGAGCCCGTTCCATTCGGCATGTTTCAGGGGAGCGTACATATGGCCCCAGGAGCCGGGATTGTTTACCAGAATCATGCCTGCTATGGTGATGCCGCGGAGGATGTCGAGTGCGAGCAGTCGGCCCGTGCCTTTCCGGGGAACCGGAGATTCTGAGGCTAAGTCATATACTTGCTGTTTCATGGGTTATCGTACTCCTGGGATTTTCGTAGATGGAGTGGTGCACTCGTCTACGAGATATACAATCGATTTATACGGAATGCCGGAGTTGGTGGTCAGGCCGATTTCACAGGTGCGTGAGTTGGAGTAACCGTATTTTATGCCGGCTTTTTCAATCTGTTCACGTAGCTTGCGGAGGCCCCACGCGTTGAGTTCGGGATGGGTGAAACCTTTGTCTCCTGCAAAACCGCAGCAGCCTACCTGTTCGGGCACGAGCACATGTGCCGAGCAGAGACCGGCGAGTCTCACTATTTTCGCGGCAATGCCCATTCGTCGGGTGGAGCATGTGATATGCACGGCTACGGGTGTGTCATGACGGTGGAAGACGAGGTTCTGGGCAAGGCAGTCGTGGATGAATTCGGCCGGTTCATAGAGTTTCATCGATTTTATATGCTCTGTCATGCGGTGAAGACACGGGCTCTGGTCGCATACCACGGGCCAGCGTCCGTTTTCCGAAGCCACGCTCAGCGCTTTTTCAAGTTCCGCAAGTTTTTCGTCGGCCACGTCGGGCATTCCTTTGCTTTCCCATATCATGCCGCAGCAGAGTCCGTCGAGGTTCTTCGGAAAAATCACTTCATAGCCTGCCTTGTTGCAGAGCTTGACGAATACTTCCACAAGAGGCTTGATTTTAGAGTCGGATTCTTCCGAGCGTCCCATGGTGCGGTTTATGCACGAGGGGTAATAGACCACTTTGAGAGGCTGGGGCTGTGCCGGAGTTGCCACTGTTTTGGCAGGGTTGAAAGGAACGGGCAATGCTGATGTCCACAGGGGCATGCCGAGTTTGTGCAGCCCTTTGCCGAGCGCGTTTACGCCTTTGTCGCCTATTACGGCATGGGCCGCCGCCGCTCCGCCCAGGGCTATGCGCAGTCCTTTTGAGACGCCTGCAAGATGCAGGGCCGCCTGCCGCCCGAGTTTTTTCTGATTGTCGGTAAGCAGTTCTGCCCGCACGTCATGTATGAGGTCGCCCGTATTGATTTTCATCGGGCACGATGTGCTGCAAAGGCCATCGCCGGCGCATGTCTCGGCTCCGTAGTATCTGAAGCCATCAAGAAGCGATTTGAGGCGTTCGGCATCCTCTTCGGTTGCGGTCAGACGCGATATTTCACGGCGTGTCACGATGCGCTGTCGGGCCGAGAGCGTGAGTCCGCAGCTTACGCAGTTGGGCTCGCAGAATCCGCACTCTATGCACTTGTCCACTGTCGGAGAGGTGAGCGGCAGCGGTTTCATACCGTGCACGAAACATTCTGGGTCGTCGTTGAAAATCACTCCCGGATTCAGCAGTCCTGCCGGGTCGAAGGCTTTTTTGAGGCGTTTCATGATTGCCCACGCTTTCGAACCCCATTCAGCCTCTACAAAAGGTGCCATGTTGCGGCCTGTGCCGTGTTCGGCCTTGAGGGAACCATCGTAGCGTGTCACGACGAGTTCCTCGATATGCTGCATGAGGTTGCGGTATTTGTTCACTTCTTCCTCGGTGCCGAACGACTGGGCGATTATAAAGTGATAGTTGCCCTCCAGTGCGTGACCGTAGATGCACGCGTCGTCGTAGCCGCAGTCTTCGAGCAGTTTTGCAAGTTCTACCGTGGCTTCGGGCAAGTCTTCGATATGGAAGGCTATGTCTTCAATCAGTACCGTCGTGCCCGGTTTTCGGGTGCCTCCTACTGCCGGGAATATGCCCGACCGCATTTCCCACCATGCGGCGACCTCCGCAGGGTCGGTGGAGAAATGTGCGGGCTTGAAAAGCCTGAAGTCTTTGATTACATCGAGTATGGCATCAATCTGTAGGTCAAGCTGTTCGCTTGTTGGCGCCTCGGTCTGTACAAGAAGTGCCGTGAGATTGTCGCCCGTAGGGTCGTTGACCGAATGAAGCGACTTGCGGTCAAGGAGTTCGCATGCCTGCACCGGTGCGTTTTTGCGCATCGCCACCACGGCTCTGCATGCCTCGGCCATATCGTCGAAATATATCATTGCCGATGCGGTGCACGGCATCTTGGCTTCTGTGTTGAAGCGTGCCTCGCTGATGAAGGCGAGGGTGCCTTCACTACCTACCATGCAGTGGGCGATGATGTCGTAGGGGTCGTCGAAGAGAACGAAGGGCAGTATGTTGAGTCCCGTGACGTTTTTTATGGAATATTTGTGGCGTATGAGTCGCGTCAGTTCGGTGTCCTGCCGTATCTCGTCGCGTATCGACTTGATTTCTGCAAGCAGTGCTTTGTGTGTGTCGGCGAATGCCTCGCGCGATGCCTTGTCGGAAGTGTCGAGCACGGTGCCGTCGGCGAGGACGATGCGTATGTCGCGCAGTATTCTGTCACTGTTGGCGTGGGTGCCGCATTTCATGCCGGAGGCGTTGTTGGCTACGATGCCGCCTACCATGGCTGTCTTTTTGGAGGCGGGGTCGGGCGAAAAGACGCGGCCGTAGGGGGCGAGAATCTCGTCTACGCGCGAACCTCTGATACCCGGTTGCAGGGCTATGGCCTTGGCTTCGGGGTCGAGCAGACGGTATTTGTCCCAGAAGGTGCCCGCGACTACGAGAATCGAATCTGAAATCGCCTGGCCCGAGAGACTGGTGCCGGCCGCACGGATGGTCACCGGCAGTTTCAGGGCTGAGGCGTGGGCGAGCACCGCGGTCACTTCGGCCTCGTCGGCTACCCTTACCACGACTTTGGGCAGAAGCCTGTAGAAACCTGCGTCCGTACCCCAGGCGAGACAGCGCAAGTCGTCGGTGTAGATGCGTTCGCGGGGCACCACACGGCTGATGTCGCGTATGAACTCCTTGTATTTGTCCATTTCTTATTTGTAGAGGTGGTATTTCGCGGATGCTTTGCGGAAAGAATCCACGTCTTTGTTCCAGTAGTCTTCGATATCGGCTACTTTGTAGTTTTTAGTGAAGCGCCGGCGTATCTCCTTGCTTCCTGTCACTTTGTCGAACATGTTCATGCGGCTCTGGTCTCCGATTTCGAAGAGTTTTTTGTCGGGATACATGTCGGCGAGTTCCTGCATCACGTAGAATTGTGTGAGGGTAATGGGTGCTATGTCCTTATCGACTACATATGCTTCGATTCCCTGCAGATTTTCGCCTTTGCCGGTGCTGTAGAAGGGCTTGATGTAAATCGGACGGAATTTCATTCCTGGCAGATTGAGGGCGTTCATCCGGCGTGCAAGCTCGGGAGCGTCAATCCATTGTGCGCAGAAGAGTTTGAAGGGCTCCGTATAGCCTACGCCGATTGATATGGCGTACAGCTCGCCTAAAATGCCCGACATCGGATAGTAAAGTGCGGTCTCGGGTGTGGGGATATGGGGCGAAGGAAGCACCCACGGCATGCCGGTGGCGCGGAAGTCCATGTCGCGGCTGTAGCCTTCCATGGGCACAACGGTGAGGTCGGTCTTTTTGCCATTGGCAATCAGTCCCTCTTCGTTCAGATATGTGGCGAGTTCGCCGGGGGTGAGACCGTAGAGGTAAGGAATCGGAAATTTGCTCACGAAGGAGAAGCAGGAGTCTTCCACTATGTTGCCTTCGATTTTGTCGCCGCCAATCGGGTTGGGGCGGTCGAGCACCATGAATTTTTTCCCCTGTTCGGCGCAGGCTTCCATGGCTGCACCCATTGTGGAGATGAACGTGAACGAGCGGCAGCCGTTGTCCTGGATGTCGTAAATCAGCACGTCCACGTCCTTGAGCATCTCGGGTGTCGGTTTGTAGGTGGCGCCGTAAATTGAATACATAGGCACGCCGGTGGCCTTGTCTACCGAGGCGTCGACTTTGTCGCCCGCATGTACATCGCCGCGTACGCCGTGTTCGGGCGAATAAAGCCCGACAAGCTCTACGTCGGGTGCTTCGAAGAGTATGTCGATTGTCGATTTGAGGTTGTTGTCTACGCCGGTGGGATTGGTGATGAGGCCCACGCGTTTGCCTCGGAGGCCTTCGAAGTTATTGTCGCGGAGTACTTCGATGCCGGGTTTTACCTGGGCGGCAGCGCTTATGGCGAGGGCGGCGCATACTGCGGCCAATATCGTTTTTTTCATTGTTTTTCTACTTTGCGTCCGAAGTTCGGGTCTATTTTTATGAATGCGCAGATGCCGATTGTGGCGGCGCAGCAAATCATGGTCCAGATGAAGAAATGACGGTAGCCGATTGTCTCCTGCAGCCAGCCTGCAGCCATGCCGGGCAGCATCATGCCCAGGGCCATGAAGCCTGTGCAGATAGCGTAGTGGGCGGTTTTGTGCTTGCCCTCGGAGAAGTAAATCAGATAGAGCATGTAGGCCGTGAAACCGAAGCCGTAGCCGAACTGCTCGATGAACACGCAGATATTCACTGTCAGAAGGCTGGGGGCGCTGGCATAGCTGAGGTATACGAAGGTAAGGCAGGTGAGTGACATTGACCATGCCATAGGCCACAGCCATTTCTTGAGGCCGCCTTTGGCTGCCACGATGCCGCCGATGATTCCGCCCAGGGTTAGGCCTATGATGCCTACCGTACCGTAGACAATGCCTACTTCTCCGGTAGTGAGGCCGAGACCGCCTTTGTCAATGGGGTCGAGCAGGAAGGGATTGATGAGTTTTACAAGCTGTGCCTCGGGCAGACGGTAAAGCAGCATGAATGCGATTGCAACCCATGCCTGAGGCTTGCTGAAGAATGATTTGAATGTCTCGAAGAATTCGGCGATGATGCTCGATGCGGTATTGCCGGCATCGTTGCGCCCGTCGCTTGCCGGACGTGGCAGAGCCCAGCTGTGATATGCCGCCACGATGAAGAAGAAGGCCGACAGAACGGCGAAGACAACCGACCACGCGAGAGGTATGTTGCCCGATGCGCCTTCGAAGCTGGCTGTCGTGGGCTGCGTGAGCTTATGGTCTACTTCATAGAAGAGGTAAGCGGGCTTGTCCCAGTTCTTGTCTGTGAACACAAAGCGTGTCGAGAGTTTGTTCTGTTCGAGTTTGATGCTCTGGTCGCCCGACTTGTGGGTTACGTTGAGTACTATTTCCTCGCCTGCAGCGGGCTGTTTGTTGAGCCGTACTCCTACAATCGCGAAGTTGTTGTCACGCGCTGTAAAGGGCTCGCGCTCTTCTCCGAAATTCTTTTTAAGCCATGTGGTGAAAGCCGAGGGGGCCTCTGCTTTTTTTGCTGTGACTTCAGCGCCTGAGGCTGTAGGGGTCTCGGCGGCCACGAAGCCGTTGCGCTCGTTCATGTGTTTCACGGAGTCTCGCATCAGCGAGGAGTAGCGGCTGAACGCCATAGTCTCTTCTTTGCCGTCAATCATGGCGGTGACTTCACCGGGAGTGTTGACGGCTACATTGATGTTGTTCTGCGGTGTGATGAATGCGAGTTCGCCTGCAAGGTCGGCCGGGGTGGAATATATGGCATCGAGTTCCGGAGCTTTCCACTCCGCCGATGGGTCGGCATTTACGGTCACGCCCACGGGCGCAAGACCTGAGTTTGTCTCAATCAGGCCCGCGACAATCACAAGCAGACCCTGGCCGGCCACGGTGGCGATGCGGTAGAAGGTAGAGCGGATGCCCACATACAGCGATTGCTCATGCTCTGTGAGTGCGAGCATGTAGAAGCCGTCGGCTGCTATGTCGTGGGTGGCCGAGGTGAAGCCTACGAGCCAGAAAATCGCAAGAGTCAGCTGGAAGAAGAACGGGGCCGGTATGGCGAAGGCTATCCCGGCAAGTGCGAACGCTATTATCCACTGCATTGTGAGGGTCCACCACCGCTTGGTTTTTATTATGTCGACAAAGGGGCTCCAGAAGGGTTTGATTACCCACGGCAGATAGAGCCACCCGGTATAGAGGGCGATGTCGGTGTTGGAGATGCCGAGACGCTTGTACATTATCACCGAAATCGTCATCACGGCTACGTAAGGCAGTCCTTGCGCGAAGTAGAGCGTCGGAATCCATGCCCAGGGATTGCGTTTGCTTGTGTTTTTCATCAATGCTGTTAATAAAGATTAGTAAGAGTGGCTCCGGGAAAATAGTGTGATAGTATTTTGTCGTATGTATAGCCTTTGGCACTCATCACGGCTGCGCCTATCTGGCACAGGCCGACACCGTGGCCCCAGCCTGCGCCGTGAAGTGTGAATCTGCCGGGAATGCCGTTGCCGTCATGCTCCGATGTCTCAACGACGAATGCCGAGGAGTAGAGGTGAGAGGTCGAAAGCGTACGCCGTATTTCGAGTTCTTTGCCTATAATCATGGTGCGTTTGCTGCCGGTAATCCGCAGCCGCACTATGCGGCCCGATGTGCCGCGTTCGAGCGGTTCGAGCGAAATAATTTCACCGAAATCGATGCCTGAGCGGTTGCGGATGAGTTCTGCCAGTTCCTGTTGTGAGTACTCCACTGTCCATCGGTAGAAGTCGGATGTCTCCTGGTCGTAATTGTTGAGTACTTGGCTCAGAATCTGAGCGTCGGATGTCTTGCAGAATGCGTCGGGCATTCCGAGAATCCATTTACGGGCGTTTTCTTCTTTGCGCAGGTCGGGGAAGTTCGAGGCGTTTTCCGAGTCGCGGCACGCTTCGAGATAGTGGTGATGGCGCGGTTCCCAGCAGTTCTCGAATTCTTCGAAAACACCGCCGCAGCATTTTGAGAAACGCGCGTCGCACAGATTACTGCTGTTGTCGGTGAGCACAAGCCCGCGTGTGGCTTCGATTGCCTGCTCCACGGTCGGGGTAGTCTGACGGGTAGTGCCCTGATAACGCTGACAGTGGTCATCGGCGCATACGTCGAAGTTCACATGGTCGTCGCGGTCATACCAGCGTATTATTTCGTCTGCTGTCTGGGTGAATGCGGCATATTCACAGTCACTGTCCTTATGCTCGTGCTTGTCAATCTGCGCGAGAATCCAGCTGCGCGAAATCACTGCATGAGCTTTCAGGAATTCGAGATTGGCGCTTGCACTCATCTCCGAACTAATCACACTCGTAAGGTAGCTTTCAACCGGAAGAATATTTATCAGGGTGACACCACCGTTTTCAACAATCAGCATCACGTTGCCGCGGAAACGTTGTGTTTCGCGCCGTTCCCAGTGGAAGTTCACGCCTATGGTCACGTCGTACACTTCAAATGTGGCATCCTCGGTGTCGGAAGTGAACATCAGCATGCTGTAATGCTTGCCTTGCCACTCAATCATGCCGTCGCATGTGGCTGTGAATGTCTGGGGGCCTGCAGCTGTCTCCTTGAGTGCGTTGCACTTATAGGGTTGCAGAAGCGAGACACGCACCTGCGGAGCGTTCAGAATGCCTACCTTGATTGTCGGTTCTCCTTGCATTGTCGGATAGAATTTTGATTCAAAGAATGCGTCTGTCGCACAACCTGGATGCAACTTCGTCGGTTTCGGCTTTGGAGAGGCACAGTTCATCGAATACGCGGCTGATAACATCGGCATCCAGGCGTTCGAAATCTTCGCGTCGGGGTGTGATGAATACTCCGCCCATATCCACAGAAGCCGGACTGAGCAGCATACAGTCGCTGCCTTCGGTCCCGTAGAACGAGGGTCTGTGTTTCTTGCGCGGAATCACAATTGTACGCACTCCTGCGGCCGTGGCATAACTCAGCACGTTCATCATCGGCTCGGTCTCGCCTTCGTTGAGCGGAAGGGCTTCGTACAGCCTGTCAAAGAGCTTTTCTGCGCTTTCCGGCGTTGTTGAATCGATGACAAATACGTTGAGCGGAAGCCCCGTTGCGAGCGACAGCACTGCGCCGTCGCATTCGCTTACGGTTTCGAGCACGGCATTCTCAACAGCCTCTCCGAGTGTAAGAAAGTCGGAGTTCCCGGCCTGAAAATGCATGTGGTCGGGTGCAGATGCGCCGCATTTCGGGCCGTTGTAGAATACCGTATAACCTTTGAGTTCTGTCGCAAGCCGCACCATATCGGCCATGCGGCCTTTGATGCGCTGGTCGGTATGGCTGTTGTCGGGAATGGTGAGATGACGGGGAAAAATAGGGAACGGATTGACAAGAATCGTATAGCGGCCGCCCCATTCAATCCCGTATTGTTCCGACGGACGGTTGGCTTCGCACAGAAAGCATTTGCGCGCCTTGAGGGATGCCGCGTCCACTTTGGCGCCCGACGACACTATACGGGCCGGATTGAACTGTACTTTCATAGTCATGCCCGGCATGCCGATTTCCTTGACCTCTACGTTTTCGAGAGCCTTGAAATTGGCTGCGGCGAGAGGCCACTCGGCAAGCTGGGCCGCTATGAATGCGTCTGTTTTACTTGTCAGAGGCATTATTTCTTCTGTTTGTTGAGTGCGATGCGGGCTTCGAGTTCCCAGGTGCGGATACGGTCTTTATAAAGGTCGTTGGCATTCATCTTGTTGATGTCAAGGGCTGCGTCCGAGTTGTCTTCCCAGCGTCGGCAGTTGTATACCACGTCATACACTCGCCCGATTTGATTCTTGCGCGAGAATGCGAGGCCGAGTGCGTAGTCCTCGCCATATGAGGTGTTGGGCACCTTGATTTCTCGAAGCATGGGGGTGTAGAACGCACGCGGTGCGCCGAGTCCGTTGATGCGGAGGGCGTTGTTGCGCCCGTTCTCGGGTGTCCATTCGCGGTGGTCAATCACACCCGGCGGAATTGTGTTGAGGTTGAGGTCGGTCAGGCGGTATGTGCCCACAACCATGCCCGAATTGTTGTCATAGAAGGCCTGTACCATTTTTGCGAGTGTGTTCTCGTCGGAGTATACGTCGTCGGAGTCGAGCTGCACGCAGAATTTACCTGCCTTGGGATGATGTGCACCTGCGTTCCAGCAGCCGCCTATGCCGAGGTCTTCGCGTTCGGGAACGATGTGAATCAGGCGCTCATCATCCTTGAATTCGTCAATAGCTTCGGTTGTGCCGTCGGTGGAGTGGTTGTCAATCACAATGAGATTGAACTTGAAATCTGTTTTCTGGCCCAGTACGCTGCGTATGGCATCGCGGATTGTGCGCACGCGGTTGCGTACGGGTATAATCACCGATGCCTCGTATTCGAAGTCTCCCTTGTCGAACTCGATTTTGTCGAAGACCGGCTCGAGATAGGCTCCTACGGCTTTGAGGTGCTCTGTGCAGGCCTCTTCCATCTCAATCTGCACGCCGCGGTTCTTGGGGTCGACGTAGTCGAAGATTTTCTCGCCCGATTTGCGTGTGTCGAGTTCAACGTCGCTGTAAAGATATTCGTTGATATGCACAATCGGCGCCATCCGGCTCAGACGCAGACGCAAATCATAGAGACCGGCCGCAGTGTAGTCGCGGTCAATCCCTGCGGCTGCCTTTTTGAGGTCGGCTGTGTTGAAGAAAAGTACCGAGCCGAAATTGAAGTTGTCGCGCAGCGAGCCTTTCTGATAGTCTATCACGGGCGATGCCGTGCGTTTGCCCTCCGACACGCTGTAGTGGTCGGCATACAGCATGCCTGCCTCGGTGTCCTCTGCGATTTTCACAAAGCGGTCAATAGCGAAGTAACCGGGCACAAGGTGATTGTATTTGGTGTAGAGCAGGGTATAGTCCGCCTTGGCGGCATCGGCGATTTTCTTCATGGTCGCCGACGAGTTGAGGCTGTCGATATGTATGAGCTCGCAGCCGAGGCACGGTTTTGCGGCGGCATCGGTTGCCAGAAGCGTTATCTTCGATACAAGCGCGCTTTCGCGGAGGTCGTCGACCGTGGCTTTAATCTGAGCCTCGTCGGCAAAAGGCAGAAAGCACTGAACAGTTGTTTTCATTGTAATATGTCGGTTTTTGAATTGTTTTTACTTTTTGTTTACCGGACTGGGGCCGGTGAAGAAATCGAGTACTTGTTTCATCAGGTGTGCGCGGCTGCCAGCGTCTTTGATAGTCTCGAAGGGGAAACCTATAACTGCCGTACGGTAGTTGCCGTTGTCAAATACTGTTCCGGCTACGAGATTATTCTCGGTATAACGCATGAATGTCGCGCCTTTTGCCGTATCTGCCGGATAGAATGAATCCGGCGACTCTACCGCATAGCACTCGGGGCTGAGCTTGGTCACGAAGTCGTAGCTCCCCTTGCCGAAGTCCTTGAAGCGTGTCTGCACCTGATAGGCCTCGCCCTCTACGGTCGCCTGACCTACGCGCCAGTTGTAGCCCAGCACTTCACGCGCGAATTTCTTGTCGGCTTCCGCTACTTCTTCTGTCGAGTTGGGATTATCCCATATGTCCGTGGCCACATAGGCACCGCTTACAAAGAAGCTCGTGCCCTGGGCTGTGAGCGAGGCAATACGTGCCTGAAGCTCCGATGGGAATGCTTTGAATCGTGTGCCGTATGCTCCGCGCCCCTGCTTGATTTCCTTCTGCTTCCCGAGAATAAGGTCTACGAACGCAGGCTTGTCGGTTGCGTTGCAGAACGCCTCCACACTCGACGACACGAACGAGAACCCTGCCTTGCGTATAGCCTCGCCATGGGTGACGATATAGTCGAATGTATTGCCTGCCACAACTTTGTCCTCGTAATCGGCACGCGATGCGCCGAAGCCGGCCGCGTCATCGTCCATCCACGATATGTTGCGGCGGAATTCAAACATGCTTCCTATAAAAGAAATATCTTCCATATAAGGAACACCGTGGTCGCGGGCATCGTAGAAGCCTGCTATGTCGCCCGAATCAAAACGGTCGGGAGCGCTGACACGCGTGAATCCGTTGACAATGGTAACACATGGCTTGCCTGCGCCGGCATTGCAGAGTGCGAGTATTTCCGAGGGGAACGACACACCGCCGTCATTGCCGGCGATAATCCGGTATGAATGAATCTTGTTGTCATCCACGGCTACATTGAAAGTGTTCTCCGACACCTTTGCCACCGGCACAAAAGCCCCGTTCTCCACGCGCTCCTCTATTATATAATATGTGGGGAGCGCCGTCGGCTCGGTCTTGTCCGGGGTGGCCTGCCATGTGAGGCTGTAGTTGGCTGCGCCCGAGGCCGAGATGGCGAATGACTTCACCGGCAGCGGCTGCACCACATAGCTGCGGTTGTCGCGGCGTGCAAGGAATTTGAGCATACCTTTGTATATCGCACGCGAAACCACGAACCTGAATGCCGGGTCGAGGCCATAGCTCATGTCGGCGAAATTCTGATGCGAGAGGAGTTCGAGCAGCATTGCGGGCACCTGAGGCACACGGGCTTCGAAATAACTCTCGTCCCACATTCCGCGGCGCGTCCAGTTGGGCTCGAAAGTCGCGCGCACGTCCTCGGTGATGTTCGTCATCACGTCGTTCGTGAAGTCACGCGATGCCTGGCGGCTGCTGCCGTTGCCGAGCTTGTCGCCTGCTGTGCAGTATATGCCAAGTGTGCCTATTATGGAGTCGTTCATCGTAGTGCCGGCATCGGAGTGGAATGCGAAACTGAGGTCTACCGGAATGCCCAGGCCTTCACTGTCGGGAAGCATCGACGAGGCCCCCGCAAGCCAGTTCACCCACAGGCCGCGGCTACGGTAATCGTCAGTGTAGTCGTTTACATAATCCGACGGCGTAAATACGCTGTCGGGCGCGCCTGCCCACTGAAGGAAATAACGCGCGCCTTCGGTGAATCGCGGATATCCGCTTGTCACATATTCATAATCAATGGCATCCGTGCCGTCCTTCACTTTACGGGCCACATTGCCCATGCCGCCGCCGAATTTCACGGCATCTGCCGTTACCACGGCCTTACGGTTCTTGCCCGCATTGCTGAGCTCGACTATGGTCTTGTAACCGTCGCTCTTTTTGAACGGGAAGTGCCCGAGATATATCCATGTCCCGCCGCCCATCTTCTGGTTGATGGTGAAGCTGTGGTCGCCGTCTGCGGCTTTTACTGTATATTCTGCTGCCGTAGTGCTGTTAGGAAGCGATACATAGCTCACATACACGGCATATTTCCCGTCGGCCGGAATTTCTGCTTTCCACTGTGCCGTGGCAGTTGCGTCTTTCTTTCCCGAAAGGAAGGCTTTAAGAGCCGAGCCGTCGCCGAAGGGATGGTCGCCGTTTTCAAGAGTGGCTTTTTTGTAGGCGAAAGCCGCCTTTTCTGCGTCTGTCCAGTTTCCAGTTGTTGTGAAACTTCCTGTGGCGAATTTACCTCCGTCGTTGTCTGCTATGATTTCCGTACGCTGTGTGTCGCGTTCACGCGGCGACATCACGTAGGCGCCGGCATTTTCGAGCATCGGCATCAGAAATGGCATCACATAGCTCTGTGTGTAGAGGTCTTCCACTGTCTGGAAAATCCTCGCGCGCTGCCATTCCCAGCGGTTGAGTTTCGGCTCGAAATACCAGCCGTGGCTTTGCCATAAGGCTATATTGGCACCGTCAAGACCTGCCGGGGCGGACGGACGGTCTTTGCGGACGACGAAGGCATTTTTTTCTTTGGGTCTGATGTTTTTCTTAGGTTTGTAAAGAGCAATGTCATCGAGCGCTTTGCCGGCGCTGAAGAGTTTCACCTTGTATCCGGCATATTCAGGTCCGAGTTCTTTCAGAACATCGGCTTTGAGGGCGGCTACCTCTTCGATGGTGAGCGGAAGATATGATGCCGCTTTGTTGTAATTAACGATAACGGTGCGTTTTGCCGGTGATATTTCTACACTGTCGGCCTTGATTGTGCCGAAATCGCTGACGCCAGGCAAATACGCTTGTGCGGCTTTGGCAGCCGCTTCCTCGTTTGTGATTATCTGTGCTGACAGAGCCAGTGTCGGAGTTAATGCCAAAGCACAGGAAACGGCAAATATGTTTATGACTTTCATGGATAAAGATGTAACTTATTATTGATTTCTCAATACCTCACAAAGGTAAAGCTAAAATCTAAAGTTACAAATTTTAAGAACGAAAGTTTTAACAGGTTCAACGTTATTTAATATTCAGATACATATTTTAAGTATTGCAACCTGACGGTTTCTCTTTATCGGCTTCAGTCGTGATGATATGGTTCACCCCGGTAGATTGTTCCGGCTCTGTAGAGCTGTTCCACGAAGAACAGGCGTACGAGTTCGTGTGGAAAAGTCATTTTTGACAGGGAAATCATGGCGTCGGCGCGGTTGTATACTTCCTGCGAGAAGCCATAGGGACCACCGATGACAAAGATGAGCGAACGGGGAAGTTCAACGCTTTTCCGCTCAATCATCTCTGAGAATTCACGCGAGGTAAACTGTTTGCCGCGTTCGTCGAGCAGCACCACGTAGTCACCAGGAGTAATTTCGCTCATGAACCGCTTGCCTTCAAGTTCTTTCTGTTTTTCGGGGCCGGCTGTCTTCGCCGACTTTACGTCGGGCAGACATACGTATGAAAACGGCCAATAAAATGGTATCTTCTTGCTATATTGTGATATAGCCTGATTAATAACGGTATCGCGGACATCGCCCATGCATAGCAACTTAATTTTCATGCTCCAAAATTAACAAATTGCCGTTGATTTTGCGTAACTTTGCAGCATCAAACTTGATAAATATGAAAAGTAAAGACGAATTAATCGACGATTTGCTCACGCTTGCCTTTGCGGAAGACATTGGCGACGGCGACGCCACAACTCTCAGTACAATTCCAGCTGACGAAATGGGCCGTCAGCACCTGCTTGTCAAGGAAGAAGGCATTCTCGCCGGTGTCGACATTGCACGCAAAGTGTTCGAGAAGTTCGATTCTTCGCTCAAAATGACTGTCTTTATCGGTGACGGTGCTCATGTCAAGCCGGGCGATATTGCTTTTGTCGTTGAAGGACCAGTCCGTTCGCTCTTGCAGACAGAGCGCACCATGCTCAACATAATGCAACGTATGAGCGGCATCGCCACGATGACCGACCGCTACCAGAGCCGTCTCGCCGGTCTTAAAACAAAAGTACTCGACACCCGCAAGACAACTCCGGGTATGCGTATGCTCGAAAAGGAAGCCGTGAAAATCGGCGGCGGCTGCAATCACCGTATAGGTCTTTTCGATATGATTCTGATTAAAGACAATCATGTCGATTTTGCCGGCGGCATCGACAAGGCCGTCGAGGCGGCCCGCAAATGGTGTAGAGAGAACGGCAAGGACCTCCGCATTGAAGTGGAGGTGCGGAATACCGATGAAATCCGTCAGGCTATCGCAGCCGGTGCCGACCGGATAATGCTCGACAATTTCACGCCGGAGCGCACTGCCGAAGCTGTGAAAATTATCCGAGCCGAAGGTCCTGGCATCGAAATCGAATCAAGCGGCGGCATCACTCTCGACACTCTCCGCGCTTATGGTGAGGCCGGTGTCGATTATATATCCGTCGGTGCTCTCACACACTCGGTCAAGGGTCTCGACATGAGTTTTAAAGCTTGCTGATAATCAGTGTATATTATGTATAGGAAATTTATTCTCGTTCTGACCGTTGCCCTTGCGGGCGGTCTTGCTGCCAGCGCACAGTATATGTGTGAAAAGGAAGGTACTGTTCTCTCGTATAAAAGTACGACTGTCGTCGACGGAAAAACTTACGACACAGGTTTTACCGCCAAGGTATCTGCCGTAACGAAGGACGATGCCGGCGTTGTTACCTCATTGATTGAAGAGACACATAAAGTGCCCGGGAATGATTTCGCCGAAATAAAAAACAATTCGTCGTTCACATATAATCCCTCCACAGGTCTTACTGTCGACCACCTCCTCTCTGCTGAAGAGTTCCGCAAAATGATTCTCGGCATCACCGGCGAAGCGATGCGTCAGATGGGGCAGACTCTAACCGAGTCTATGCTCGCCGAACTTGAAAAAGCCATAACAGTGAAAGGTGACTTATTCATCGATTTACCTGCCGAGCCGGCTGCCGATGCCAAGGTGCCCAACCGCTCTATCAAGGCGGCAATCGAAGGATTTTCCATGACAATGAATCTATGGAACTTCAAATATCTCGGGTTCGAGGATGTGGAAGTGCCGGCCGGAAAATACGTGAACTGCATGAAGGTTTCATATGTCCTTAAGCAATCCTCTCCTCAGGGCAACGAGAAAAGCAATATAGTAACCTGGTATGCCAAAGGCATCGGACCGGTTAAAAAGACAACTACCGACAATAAAGGAAACCTCATAAGTGAGGAGATTCTTTCTGAAATAAAATAATAAGATGCAATGGAGCGTGAAAGAGCGCTCCTTTTGTGCTGTTAAAGAATATACAATCCAATAGTGTATGCAGAAAATACGTAACATCGCTATCATCGCCCATGTCGACCACGGCAAGACGACCCTCGTGGACAAAATGCTTCTGGCCGGCAACCTCTTTCGCGAGAACCAGAATGCAGGCGAACTCATTCTCGACAACAATGACCTTGAGCGTGAGCGCGGTATAACAATTCTTTCCAAGAACGTTTCTATAAATTATAAAGATTATAAAATCAATATAATCGACACTCCGGGACACGCCGACTTCGGCGGCGAAGTTGAGCGCGTGCTTAATATGGCCGATGGCTGTATTCTGCTTGTCGACGCTTTCGAAGGCCCCATGCCCCAGACTCGTTTCGTGCTTCAGAAAGCACTTCAGATTGGTCTTAAGCCGATTGTCGTAATCAATAAGGTTGATAAGCCCAACTGCCGTCCGGAAGAAGTGCAGGAGATGGTTTTCGACCTCATGTTCAATCTTGATGCGACTGAAGACCAGCTCGATTTTCCGACTCTCTACGGCTCTGCCAAACAAGGCTGGATGAGCACTGACCTCTCAAAGCCTACTGACAATATCACTCCGCTTCTCGATACTATAATAGAAACGATTCCTGGCCCCGAGGAGAATCCCGGCGACACACAGCTGCTCATCACCTCGCTCGACTACTCTAAATATGTGGGCCGCATAGCCATTGGCCGTGTCCACCGGGGTGTGGTTCGTGAAGGTCAGGAAATCGGTCTTTGCCGCCGCGATGGTTCTGTGTCGCGTCAGCGCATCAAGGAGCTCCATACATTCGAGGGTATGGGCCGCAAGAAGGTGGAGTGTGTGGAGAACGGCGATATCTGCGCTTTAATCGGTATTGAAGGCTTTGAAATCGGTGACACCGTCACACTTGCTGACAATCCCGAACCGTTGCCACGTATCGCTATAGACGAGCCCACCATGTCGATGCTGTTCACCATCAACGATAGTCCATTCTTCGGCAAAGACGGCAAGTACGTCACTTCCCGTCATATCGGAGACCGCCTTACTGCTGAACTTGACCGCAATCTTGCCCTCCGGGTAGAGAAAGGCAACCGCGAGGACCAGTGGATTGTATATGGCCGCGGCGTGCTCCATCTTTCAGTGCTTATTGAGACTATGCGTCGCGAGGGTTACGAACTTCAGGTAGGTCAGCCGCAGGTTATCGTCAAGGAAATAGACGGCAAGACCTGCGAGCCTGTCGAGCTCCTCACTATAAACGTACCAGAGGAAAGTGCCTCTAAGATGATAGATATGGTCACCCGCCGCAAGGGGGACCTTCTCTCCATGGACACTAAGGGTGACCGCGTCTCTATGGAATTCCAGATTCCATCGCGAGGCATAATCGGCCTGCGAAGCAATGTGCTCACAGCTTCGGGCGGTGAGGCTATCATGGCGCACCGCTTCCTCGAATATCAACCCTGGAAAGGCGATATCGAACGTCGCACCAACGGTTCGCTGGTGGCAATGGAGTCGGGCACGGCATACGCATATGCTATCGACAAGCTTCAGGACCGCGGCCGATTCTTTATCTTCCCGCAGGAAGAAGTATATGCCGGTCAGGTGGTGGGTGAGAATGCCAAGGACAAGGATATTCCTGTCAATGTCACCAAGAGCAAGAAACTCACCAATATGCGTGCCTCCGGTGCCGACGACAAGGCTAAAATCGTTCCTCCCGTTGTGTTCAGCCTCGAGGAGTCGCTCGAATATATCAAGGAGGACGAGTATCTCGAAGTCACTCCGCATCATCTGCGTATCCGCAAGATAATTCTTGACGAGACCGAGCGCAAACGCGCCAACCGTCAGTAATCATACATTTGCTTATGCGGCCTTTTTCGCTCAACATACGGGGTCGAATCCTGTCTTTTACACAGCCTGTGGTGATGGGTATTCTCAATGTCACCCCCGACAGCTTTTTTGCAGGCTCCCGGGTGCAGTGTGCGGCCGATATTGCCGCGCGTGCCTCAAGACTGGTTGGCGAAGGGGCCGATATGCTCGATATCGGGGCGTATTCCTCGCGTCCGGGTGCCGGTGATGTGCCCGAGGCGGAGGAGTGCCGCCGCCTTGAAATGGCATTGCGTGTTATCCGTGATGCCGTTGGTCCGGATATACCCGTATCTGTCGATACTTTCCGTGCGTCCGTTGCCCGCCGATGCGTCGGAGAGTGGGGTGCCGATATCGTGAATGATATATCGGGTGGAACTCTCGACAATGAGATGTTCGACACGGTAGCCGATTTGCGTTGTCCGTATATTCTGATGCATATGCGTGGCACTCCATCCACAATGCAGTCGCTCACCGGCTATGCCGATGTCACGGCCGATGTGATTGCCGAACTGAGTCGTCCTCTCAACAGGCTTGAGGAACTCGGGGTGGCCGACGTAATCATAGACCCCGGTTTCGGATTTGCGAAAACGCTTGCACAGAATTATGAACTCATGCGCAACCTCCGGGCGTTCGACATCCTCGGCCGTCCCGTGCTTGTCGGTGTCTCGCGCAAGTCAATGATAACAAAGCTTCTTGACATCACTGCTGCCGAGGCAGAGCTTCCTACTGCCGTCCTCGGCGCTCTGGCTGTCGAACGCGGTGCGGCAATCCTCCGCGTTCACGATGTTGCCGCGGCCCGTCAGTCAATCACTCTCCTCAATGCTGTTGAACCATGTTTAGTATCGGAATAAAAGACGCTGTCGACATACTGCTCTTTGCGGTATTGCTCTTCTATATCTACCGGCTGATGAAAGAGTCGGGCACAATCAATATTTTCTATGGTGTGCTCGCTTTCATTGTGGTCTGGGTGCTTGCTTCCGAAATCTTCAACATGCGTCTTATCGGCACTATCCTTGATAAGTTCATGGCTATCGGCCTGATTATTCTTGTGATATTGTTTCAGGACCCTATCAAGCGTTTTCTTGTCGAACTCGGTTCTCATCGCCGCTGGAAGTTCCTTCGCAAAATCTTTCATCATCACGGCAAGGAAGCCGAAGAGGAGGCGCTCGTGTGGGTCATGCCCGTTGTATACGCTTGTATGAGTATGTCGAAGAGCAAGACTGGCGCCCTGATAGTCATTGAGCAGTCAATACCCCTCGATGTATATGCGGCCACCGGCGACGTGATTGATGCCAATATCAATACACGTCTGATTGAGAATATTTTCTTCAAGAATTCGCCCCTCCACGATGGCGCTCTTATTCTGGCGCACAACAAGCTCGAGGCTGCAGGATGTATTCTTCCTGTAAGCCACGACAGTGACGTGCCCCGCACGCTCGGTCTGCGCCACCGTTCGGCCCTGGGTATCGCACAGGCTACCGATGCTGTGGCTGTCGTCGTTTCTGAGGAGACGGGTAATATTTCCATTGCGCACCGCGGAAAACTCAACACCCGCATCACCACTACGGAACTTGAGCATCGGCTCAATGCTATTGCCATTACTTTGGCTAAGTAATATTTTGCCATATCATCCGAAATTCATAAATTTGTAGACTGATTGCGCCCCGGCGCTTTCAGTCTGTTTTTTTGCAATTTAATCCAAGACTTCCATAGAAACATGAAATTCAACGTTTCAAGCAAAGCCCTCTACAATGCTACCTCGGCTGTAAGCAAGGTTATCAATTCTAAGAACGCTCTCTCGATTCTTGACAATTTCCATATCCGTCTCGAGGGCAACACACTCACCATTACTGGTTCTGACCAGGAGAATGCTCTCACTGCGAGGCTTGAGGTGACCGGTGCTAAGGGCGAAGGCGAGTTCTGCCTCGGCGCCCGCCGTCTTGTTGAGCTCCTTAAAGAGCTTCCCGACCAGGGCATGGAAGTGAAAATCAACGACGAGACTCTCGAGGTACAGCTTTCGTATTCCTCGGGTCATTATTCATTTGTCGGCATTCCCGGCGACCAGTATCCGCAGTTCCATGCCGATACACGTACGGAGCCTATTGCTTTCAGTATCGCCACAGAGCAGATGATTGACGGCCTCGACAACACTATGTTCGCTGTCAGCAACGACGAGTATCGCCAGATTATGCAGGGTGTGCTCATGGATGTCAATCCAGACAGCATCACCTTCGTTGCGACGGACACCCGTAAGCTCGTGCGCTACATCGACCGTCGTACCGCTCCAGGTGTCAAAGGCTCGTGCGTTATTCCATCGAAGCCCTCTAACGTTATCAAGACCGTCTTTGCAAAGGAAGAGACTCTCAACATCACCATGAACGCATCGAATGCTGTCATAGAGAGCAAGAATTTCACTTTCCAGTGCACTTTCCTCAATGGCAACTATCCCGATTACAACCGTGTCATACCCAAGAACAACACTCAGGTACTCACTGTCGACCGCTTATCTTTCCTCAATGCCGTGCGTCGCGTAGGTCTCTTCGTGGAAGTTGACGGTGGACTCGAGAAATTCCGCATTACTCCCGAGAGCATGCTCCTCAAGTCCAACGACCCCAGCCTCTGCACCAGTGCGCGCGAGCAGGTTCCTTGCTCGTTCACCGGCTCTGAGCTTACTATCGGTTTCAGCGCGAACTATCTCGTGGAAATCCTTACAACCCTCCAGGGTGAGGAAGTGATTGTGAACCTCGGCGACGCAGGCCGTCCCGGCGTATTCCGTCCAGGCAAAGAACCCGACAATACCGAGCTTGTAATGCTCCTCATGCCCATGACTGTCGGTGATTTCTGATTTTAAAGTCATTGGAATATGAAACTTAAACTCAGCCGGCCGATTGTATTTTTCGACCTTGAGACAACGGGTACAAACGTCAGCACCGACCGTATTGTGGAAATCTCGCTCGTCAAGCTCATGCCGAACGGTGAGATTAAAAGCAAGACTCGCCGCATAAATCCTCAGATGCCGATTCCTGCCGAAGCTACTGCCGTGCATCACATCACTGATGCCGACGTGGCTGCTGAGCCCACATTCGCTCAGGTGGCAAATTCACTCGCTCAAATCATGAGTGGCTGCGACATCGCCGGTTTCAACAGCAACCGGTTCGATATACCTCTGCTCGACCAGGAATTTGCCCGCGCGAAAGTCGATTTCGATTTCTCCAAGGCACGCTTCATCGACGTGCAGACTATTTTCCATAAGAAGGAACCGCGAACCCTCGTCGCCGCTTACCGCTATTACTGCGGCAAGGAACTCGAGGATGCCCACAGCGCTCTGGCTGATACCACCGCTACTATGGAAGTGCTTCTCGCTCAGCTGGAGAAGTATGACGATTTGCCTTGCGATGTGGCCGCCCTGTCGGAGTACGCCTGCAATAACCGCAACGTTGACCTTATGGGACGTCTGATTTTCGACGAACAGGGACGCGAAGTCATCAATTTCGGCAAATACAAAGGCCGTCTTGCAGAGGAAGTCCTTACCAAAGACCCAGGATATTACAGCTGGATTATGAACGGTGATTTCGCTCAGAATACTAAAAACGCTTTCACACGCATTCGTCTGAGATGCAAGAAATGAATTATCTCAAAGGCAAGCACATCGTGCTCGGCATTACCGGAGGTATAGCGGCCTATAAAAGTGTGGTGTTGCTCCGCCTGCTCGTAAAAGCCGGTGCCGAGGTTCAGGTGGTCATCACTCCTTCCGGAAAGGAATTCATCACTCCTGTCACCTTGTCGGCTCTTTCGGGCAAGCCTGTCATCTGCGATTTCTTCACCGCCAATACCGGTGAATGGCATTCGCATGTTGACATTGGTCTCTGGGCCGATGCTATGGTTGTCGCCCCCGCCACTGCATGCACGCTTGCTAAAATGGCTACGGGTGTGGCCGACAATATGCTTGTCACGACTTATCTCTCGGCCAAGGCTCCGGTGTTCGTCGCTCCTGCAATGGACCTCGATATGATGGCGCATCCGTCCACTCTCAGAAATCTTGATACTCTGCGCGCCGACGGTGTCACTGTTATTGAGCCGGAAACCGGCGAACTGGCCAGTCATCTCGTTGGCCGTGGACGAATGGAGGAGCCTGAAAAAATTGCCGGGGCGCTCAATCGTTTTTTTACTGTCGGACAAAGTCTTTTAGGCAAAAAAGTCCTCATTACGGCCGGCCCTACATACGAGCGTATCGACCCCGTGCGTTTCATCGGTAATTTCTCCACCGGTAAAATGGGCTATGCGCTTGCTGCCGAAGCTGCCAGGCGCGGCGCTGAAGTGACGCTTGTCAGCGGTCCTGTGGCTCTTTCCAGACCGGCCGGTGTGCACGTAGTGTACGTCGAAAGCGCCCGTCAGATGCTCGAAGCCGCCGAGAAAGCATTCGTTGAGGCCGATATCGCCATAATGGCCGCTGCGGTAGCGGACTATGCACCAGAGCAGTATGTCGGTCATAAAATCAAACGTGAGCACGACGAGGTCGACAGTATACGCCTTGTAAAGAATCCCGACATTGCGGCTACACTCGGAAAAAGCAAACGGGCAGGGCAGACCCTCGTGGGATTTGCTCTTGAGACGGACAACGGACTGGCAAATGCCCGTGAGAAACTTGAGCGTAAAAATCTTGATATGATTGTGCTCAACAGCCTCAGTGACAAAGGTGCGGGCTTCGGCACCGATACAAACAAAATCACTGTTATTACATGCGACGGCGAGACTGCTTTCCCTCTTAAGAGCAAGGCCGATGTCGCCGCCGATATAATTGACTGTATAACTGCATGAAATTAATCTCTCTCCTTAGCATATTTTTTGTATTGGCTTCAGCTCCCCTCGCTGCGGCTCAGGAACTCAATTGTCAGGTGACTTTCAATACCGACCAGATTGAAGGTACCAACAAGCAGGTCTTCGAGACTCTCCAGCAGGCTGTAAGCGAGTATATGAACACCACCGTGTTCACCAATGCGCAGTTCGCCGCCAATGAAAAAATCGATTGTCGCATGTTCTTCACTATCAAGGAGTACAAAGACGATACTTTTACCGGCGACCTTCAGGTCCAGTCTACAAGGCCGGTCTACAACAGTTCCTATACGACTACGCTCATCAATTTCAAGGACACGAAGCTCGAATTTGCTTACCGGGAAAATGAGCCGCTTGTATACTCGGTCAACAATATGGAAAGCCAGCTGACGGCCATTCTCAATTTTTATGCATTTCTCTTCCTCGCTGTCGACTTCGATTCTTTCGCCCCTAATGGCGGAGAACCGTATTTCGAACGGCTTCAGCAGATTGTGCAGATGGCACAGTCTTCGGGCGAAAGCGGCTGGAAAGCTTTTGAGGATACTAAAAACCGTTCGGCTGTGTTGAGCGGCTTTACCGACGCGGCTACCTCGGGCATTCGAAAGCTTATGTACGACTATCACCGTACAGGTCTCGACAATATGTCGGTGTCGGTCGATAAAGGACGGGCAGCAATAACTGAATCGCTCTCTGAAATAGAAAAAATCTACAAGACGTCGCCTATGTCGGTTATTCTTTCGATGTTCAAGGATGCGAAATTCGATGAGCTTGTGAATATATACTCCAAGGCTCCCGCGGAGGAGCGCTCTAAAGTCTATAATCTTCTCCAGCCGATTTATCCAACTGAGGAAAAACGGCTCGAGGAAATAAAGAAAGGCGCCGAAAACAAATGATAAAATCGCTGCACATATCAAATTACGCCCTGATTGACGAACTCGATATCGATTTCGATTCAGGATTCAATATCATTACGGGTGAGACAGGCGCAGGCAAGTCGATTATCCTTGGAGCGCTGTCGCTTCTCCTTGGCGAACGCGCCGACGCTCGTGTGGTCCGCGACCCTTCGCGTAAATCTGTTACTGAGGCTATTTACGATATCTCGAATGGCCCTTTGGTGAAGGAATTGCTGCGTGCCAACAAACTCGATGCCGACAGTGACGAGTGTATTCTTCGCCGTGAAATAGTGCCCGGAGGCCGTTCGCGTGCTTTTGTAAACGATACACCGGTGATTTTACCGGTGCTCCGTGATATTGCCGTACACCTTGTCGATATTCATTCGCAGCATCAGAATCTTCTGCTTGCTTCGCCTGAATATCAGCTTAATATTATTGATAATCTCGCCGATACGGCTGATTTGCTGCAGGAATACCGTAAGGCGTATGCTGCCTATCGGCAGACTCTTAAGCAGTATACTGATACCCGTGAGCTGATTAGGCGCAATGAGAACGATGCCGAGTATCTTCAATACCAGTACAATCAGCTTGCCGAACTCGATATTCAGCCCGGCGAACATGCCGCCCTCGAGCAGGAACGGGAGATTCTGGCAAATGTAAATGAAATCAAGAGTGACCTCGGGGCCGCCCTCGACCCTCTTGTCAATGCTCCCGATAATGCACTTTCGCTGATGCGCCAGGCTGTGCAGGCTCTTGAGGAGCTCTCTGCGTCAATTGGTCACAGCAGCGACAGTATAGATTTCCACTCGCTTGCCGAGCGTCTTGAGTCGGCCCGTATCGAGGTGTCGGATATCACTGATTCGCTTGTTGACTACGACCTCGCAA
The DNA here is from genome assembly GCA_910587355.1 of uncultured Muribaculaceae bacterium. Taxonomy (GTDB): domain Bacteria; phylum Bacteroidota; class Bacteroidia; order Bacteroidales; family Muribaculaceae; genus CAG-873. The sequence continues at coordinate 21,891 of CAJUKF010000014.1, read as the reverse complement.
TTGCTGCCGACCCTGCCCGTCTCGATGAAATAGAGCAACGGCTCAGTATGCTTTATTCTCTCGAACTTAAGCATCACGTTGACGATTCCGATGGCCTTATCGAATTGCAGCGTCGCCTCCGTGAGCAGCTTGAAGCTCTCGAGAACAGCGACAATGTGCTTGCAAGGCTCGAAAAGGCTGCCAAGAAAGCGAAGAAGTACGCCATGACTTTGGCTGCTCAGATTTCCGATAAGCGCCACGCTGCGGCTGCTGAATTTGCCGATGTATTGCGCCGTACGGCCGCTCCGTTGGGCATGTTGAATCTTCGGTGCGAAATATCGCTTACTCGTGGCAAACTCACTCCCGACGGTTTCGACCAGATTCAATTCCTTTTCGCCTTTAATAAGAATCAGGCTCTCATGCCCGTGGGAAACACTGCTTCTGGAGGTGAAATCTCGCGTCTGATGCTTGCCATAAAGACAATCATTGCCGAGAAAATTCATCTGCCTTCTATCATCTTTGATGAGGTGGATACTGGCGTCTCCGGCGATATTGCCGCCCGTATGGCTTCGATGATGAATGCTATCAGCCGCACTATTCAGGTAATAACCATAACGCATCTGCCGGGCGTGGCAGCTGCCGGTACAACTCATTTCAAAGTCTTTAAGGAAGATGACGAGAACGCCACCACTACTCGCATAACACGTCTTTCGCGTCCCGAGCGCGAGGCTGAGCTTGCACTGATGATAAGCGGCAATCCCGCCGACCCTGCGGCTCTTGCAAATGCACGGGCTCTCCTCGAAAAAGCTTCTGACTGACTTTAATTAAACACTATGGACAGCAACGATTATATCTTTGGAGTGCATCCCACCCTCGAGGCTATCGAGGCCGGTCGCACTATCGACAAACTCTTCATTAAGAAAGACCTTCACGGCGACCTCGCAATACGTCTTTGCCGTATGGCCCGCGAAGCCGGCATACCCGTTCAGCGCGTGCCGGTCGAAAGACTCAACCGCATTACACGCAAGAATCATCAGGGAGTCATAGCGCAGATGTCGGCAGTCGATTATTGCCGCCTGTCTGATATTGTGCCCACGCTTTTTGAAGATGGCGTGCTGCCTTTCATCCTTGTGCTCGACGGCATCACTGACGTCCGTAATTTCGGTGCTATCGCGCGTACTGCGGAGTGCTGTGGTGTCAATGCCATTGTCATTCCCTCTCGCGGCAGCGTCAGCGTTGGTGCCGATGCGGTAAAGACTTCCGCCGGAGCCCTCCTTCATATTCCCGTATGCCGTGAGGAAAATCTTGCCAAAGCAGTGGAATTCCTTCGTTCGAGCGGCTGTCAGATTGTATGTTCTACCGAAAAATCTTCACAGAATTACACGCTTGCCGATTTTACCACTCCTGTCGCAATCGTCATGGGCGCCGAAGACATCGGCATATCCTCTGAAATTCTCGCGCAGGCCGATACCCGCGCCGCTATCCCGATGTTCGGCCATATCGGTTCACTCAATGTAAGCGTCGCAGCAGGCGTGATGATGTATGAAGTGGTGCGTCAGCGTCTTGCAGCCAACCTTGAGGTGATTTAACATTTGGCCTACCCTCAAAAAGCCTGTTTTAACATTTCATTTCCCTGAAAAAACCACTTTTCGGGAGGGTCAAGGTGCCCTTTTTATTTTTCTGAAAATCTCCTCCCAGCGGTCTCCGATTGTTGAGGGGAGATACTCTTTTGAGCGTTCTACGGCTTTGAACTGCAGTTCTTTACGTAATTGTGAATCGTTTACGAGTGTAGTAATTGCAGCTGCCAGTTGCTCCGCATCTTCCACGTCTACAGCAAGTCCGGCGTCTTGTTGAATCTCACTCTGTCTGCCTTTGTAATCAGCTGATATACAGGCACATCCTTGACTCATTGCTTCAATGAGAACCATGCCGAATCCCTCGTAACGGCTTGATAGAACGAAGATTGACGCTCTCTGATAGTCCTCAAGAGGATTGGTGGAGTAACCGGTAAATTCCACAGTGTCTTCCACTCCAAATTTTCGGGCTTTATCTTGCATCATATCAAATGATTCCTGCGAACCTCCACCCATTATTTTCAACTTCCATCCGGCATGCTCCGATTTTCCCCACGCCTCAATCAACAAGTCGAAACCCTTGTAATGCCAGGAGTCGATTCGCCCCGAAGCAAGCACGGTTTTCTCTTTTGCGTCGATTATTTTTTCTGAGTCAATCGGTTCGAAAGCGAGTGGGTTAGGCATTAAGGAGAGGTGCTTTATATGCTTGTCTGCAATCTTCTTGTCTGCTGATGTGAGCACCGTTACATGGTCGTACAAGCGGTTGACAAGCATCTTTTTGACACGCATTGACAACGACATCTTTGCCGATGCCGGACGTTCGAAAGCGCAATGCTCGGTGTTTATCACCGGTATATTAAGCCCGCGCGAAGCTATGTAAGCCTCTATAGTAGCGTTATTCAGCACTCCGATAATCACATCTGGCCGCACCTCCTTCATCAGTTTGCGCGCCTCACGAAGCCTCGTTATATATTTTGAAATCTTATTGCCTTTATCAGGCCCGATACGCACCACACGTACCTTTTCGCCGGGAACGTAAGTGACTGGTCTGCCGTCATTTCGAATAATGACAGTTACATCGTGGCCCCGTTCGGCGAATTCTGCTGCCCACAGCGATGCAACTCGTTCGGCACCACCTTCGGTAAGAGCGTTTACGTGTATGAATATCTTCATAATCAATGAAATAAAAGCCACCGCCGCTATGGCGACGGTGGCATATTGGTTATTGCGGGCCAATCAGATGCCGTAAGCGGCAAGCTGAGCGGCGTCGAAATTGGCAATGAATTCAGCGTGTTTCTCTACCTCCGCACGTGTGTAGTTAACGTACACTGTAGCAGAGTTGAGGAACGACTGGTCGACCTTGGCGTCTTGGAGAAGGAGATACGACATGATGATGTAGCCGGCCATTTCCACAAGGCGACGGGCCATGAAGTCGAGCAGTGCGGGATTGTTGGCTTCCGTTACCTTGGTAACCGCAGCATTGTATTTCTCGGTGAGAGCGGAAAGTGTCTCGGCCATGGGTGCGAGTTCCGTGGGATATCCGGCTTCGGCATAAGTGCTTATGAGGGAGCTGTATGTGCCTGTGGTGACGTGGCGGATAGCAGCCACTACCTGAAGCTGGGTTGTGCCTTCGTAGATAGATGTGATACGTGCGTCGCGGTAGATGCGTTCGCAGGCATAATCTTTCATGAAGCCCGAGCCGCCGTGAATCTGAATGCAGTCATAGGCGTTCTGATTGCAGTATTCTGAGCCCAGACCCTTGGCAAGCGGTGTAAGAGCATCGGCAAGCTTGCTGTAGTGCTTCATTTCTGCACGTTCGTCAGCTGTAAGAGAGCGTTCACGCGAGATATCGCCATAGAGCTTGTACATGTCGACGAATCGCGAGCATTCATAGAGGAGTGCGCGGCTTGCGTCGACTTTTGCCTTCATGGTTGCGAGAATTTCGGCAACGGCAGGGAATTCGATGATAGCCTTACCGAACTGACGGCGCTCCAGGGCGTACTGATAAGCCTCACGGTAAGCGAGTTCGCTTACACCGACACTCTGGGCGGCGATGCCGAGGCGTGCGCCGTTCATAAGAGCCATCACATATTTGATGAGACCCATGCGGCGCGAACCGCAGAGCTCTGCAGGAGCGTTTTTATAAACGAGTTCGCATGTGGGCGAACCCTTGATGCCCATTTTATTCTCGATACGACGGACGGTAACACCGCCGTTGCGCTTGTCGTAGATGAACATCGACAGGCCACGGCCGTCTTTTGTACCTTCCTCAGAACGAGCGAGTACCAGATGAATGTCGCTGTCACCGTTGGTGATGAAGCGTTTCACGCCATTGAGCACCCATGTACCGTCTTCTTTCTGAGTTGCTTTGAGCATTACCGACTGGAGGTCGGAACCTGCGTCAGGCTCGGTGAGGTCCATTGACATGGTCTCACCCTGGCATACACGCGGAATGTAACGCTGGCACTGCTCCTCGGTACCGAATTCGTAGAGTGTCTCGGCACAGTCCTGAAGACCCCAGAGGTTTTCAAAGCCTGTATCGGCACGGCTGACGATGTCGGCGGCCATGATGTAAGGAGTAATGGGGAAATTAAGACCGCCGAATCGACGGGGCATAGCCATGCCCATTATGCCGGCTTTGCGGCATACTTCAAGGTTTTCTACAGTTGCGTCGGCGTAGTAAGCACGGCCATTGGCACAGGAAGCGCCCTGATGGTCGACTGCCTCGGCGTTTTCTGCGATTTTATTGCCGCATATATCGCCAATGATTTCGAGAACTTTCTCGTAATTGTCCATAGCGTCGTCGAAGTTGGCGGGCGCATAGTCGAATTTTTCGGCATCGGTGTAGTTGCGTTCGCGCAGCTCGACAATCTTGCGCATCAGCGGGTGATTGAGGTGATGCTTAAGACTTGGGTTGTCTGTATAGAAATTAGCCATTGCTTACTTGGAGTTTTTCTTGTAATATTTGATGAGCTTGGGCACAACATCTTCCATGTCGCCGGTAATAACATAGTCGGCTATAGCATTGATAGGAGCGTTGGGGTCGTTGTTTATCGAGATGATAATCGACGATTCCTGCATACCTGCGATATGCTGAATCTGACCGGAGATGCCGCAAGCGATGTATAGTTTGGGCCGGACGGTGACACCTGTCTGGCCAATCTGGCGTTCGTGTTCGATGAAACCGGCGTCGACAGCGGCACGAGAGGCACCGACTTCGGCACCGAGTGTATCGGCGAGGTCGAAGAGGAGCTGAAAGTTTTCTTTTGAGCCTACGCCATAGCCTCCCGCTACGATAATCGGAGAGTTCTTGATGTTGACTTTTGATTTCTCAATATGACGGTCGATGATTTCGACAACGAAATCAGCATCGTCAACGTAATCGGAAGCCTTTAGATTGATTACCTCGCCTCTGTGGTCGGGATTGAAGATTTCTTTCTTCATCACGCCTTCGCGTACGGTGGCCATCTGCGGACGGCAGTCGGGATTGACAATTGTTGCTACGATATTGCCGCCGAATGCGGGGCGAATCTGGTACAGCAAGTCGGTATATTCTTTGCCGGTCTTGGCATCTTTGTGGTCGCCGATTTCGAGTGCGGTGCAGTCAGCTGTCAGACCACTGTGGAGGCACGAGCTGACACGTGGACCGAGGTCACGACCAATGCAGGTAGCGCCCATGAGGCAAATCTGGGGCTTAATCTGACGGAAGAGATTGATTACGATTGCTGCGTGAGGATTTGAAGTGTAGGGGAAAAGACGTGGGTCTTCCACTTTGTAAACTACGTCTGCACCGTAGGGGAAAATCTGGTTTTCGATACCGTCGAGCTTGTCGCCGATAACGAGTGCCTCGAGTTTTACACCGAGGCGGTCGGCGAGTACGCGGCCTTTTGTGAGCAGCTCAAGGCTGACATCAGCAACGTGGCCTTCGTCGTATTCGCAGTAGACTATGAGGTTATTATTGTCTGCCATTGTGATAAAATTGGTAAAAAGGCGTTAGCCGATGGTATGGTTGACGATGAGCTCTTTGATAAGTTCTTCAATCTGTTGGTCGTTGTTTTCGAGACGACGGCTTTCTTTGGCGGTGAATACCACATTCTCGATAGCCTTTACTTTAGTAGGAGAACCGGCGAGACCAATCTGTGAGGGGTCGGCTTCGACATAAGCTGCGCTCCACTCGGGAATATTGAGCTCGGGATAAGCAGCCACACGTGCGGCTGCGACTTCGCCCAGTCCTTTCACTTCGGATGTTGAAGCGGCATATTTGTATTTCATTACTCGTTTTGCATTGCGGGGGCGGCATTCGGCTGCCGAGCCGTTCACTGTAACAACACAGGGAAGGGGAGCGACCACAGTCTCGACGCCGTGCTCAAGACGGCGTTTTACTGTCACTTTGCCGTTTTTAACCCCGACAATATCTTCGGCATATGTAACCTGAGGAATACCGAGTTTCTCGGCAATCTGGGGGCCCACCTGGGCGGTATCGCCGTCGATAGCCTGACGGCCGCCGAGAATTATGTCGTAGTTGCCGAATTTCTTTACGGCCTGAGCCAGCGAGTATGACGTTGCCAGTGTGTCGGCGCCGCCGAGTGCGCGGTCGGTGAGTACAATGCCTGCGTCTGCGCCACGGTAAATGGCTTCGCGAACGACCTCGGCTGCGCGGGGTAGACCCATGGTGAGCATAGTCACTTTGCTGCCGGGATGAGTTTCTTTAAGCCGAAGAGCCTGCTCGAGGGCATTGAGGTCCTCGGGATTGAAAATTGCAGGTAATGCGGCACGGTTGATTGTGCCGTCTTCCTTCATGGCATCTTTGCCTACGTTACGGGTGTCGGGCACCTGCTTCGCGAGCACTATGATGTTTAAACTCATAGAAAATGTATTTAGCGTTATTTTGTAATCAGTAGATAGATATTTGCAAAATTACTCAATTTTGACAGTACGCCAAAAGATTTAAGGCTTTCGCGGCCCCAAAGTGAGTTAAAATTGCTTAATGCCACTTTATTTTGCTTTCTTGAGAGCTTTCTCACACCACTTGCGTGCATTGACAAAAGCCTGCAGCCAGACTGCCACTTCGTCGTTGGCGCGTGATGCGGGATAGTGAGCCCATTGCCAGGGGAAGATAGCGCGCTCGAGATGCGGCATGATTGCCAGATGACGACCGTTGGCTGAGGCGAGCGCCGCGATATTGTGCACGCTGCCGTTGGGATTGCCCGGATATGCCGAATATTCGTATTTAGCGGCAATCTTCACTTTAGATGGCTTACGGCTCTCGGTGAAATTGAAACGACCTTCACCGTGGGCTACCCAGATGCCTGCTGTGGTGCCAGAAAGGCTTCCGAACATCACTGTATGGTTGCGCGGTATTTTGATTGATACGAAAGTTGACTCGAATTTGCCCGAGTTGTTGTGCATCATCTTAACTCGTGGCTCGCCCGATTCTGTGGTGCCAGCACCGAGAAGGTCGAGTTCAATCATAAGCTGACAGCCGTTGCATACGCCGAGACTGAGGGTGTCGGGACGCGAATAGAAGCGCTCAAGTGTAGCACGTGCGGTCTCATTCCATTTGAAGCCGCTGGCCCAGCCCTTGGCCGAACCGAGGACATCACTGTTAGAGAAGCCTCCGCAGAATACTATCATGCTTATGTCATCAAGTGTCTCGCGGCCGCTCATAAGGTCGGTCATATGAACGTCTTTGACATCAAAGCCTGCAAGGTGGAGTGAATAAGCCATTTCTCTGTCGCCGTTGACACCTTTCTCACGGATAATAGCAGCCTTGACGCCTGATTTGGTGCGGCGACGCGGCGAAATCTTCATGCTGTCGAATGTGCCGTCGAAGCCGGCCGGCATGCGGAACACAAGCGGCTGTTTGTCAAAGTTTGCAAAACGGCTTTCGGCGCATGAGGGAGCTGTCTGCAGAAGGTCGAAACGGAAAGAAGGCTCGAACCAACGGCGACGTGCGGCAGGAATAGATACGAGTATCGTGCGGTTGTCGCTATGGGTAATTGTAAGCACATTTTCTTTCGAAGGCGATGCTATCGGGAAATAACGCAGATGTGCCTTGTCGAGCATGGCTTCAGCACGCTCTTTCATGCGGTCGGTAACCTGAATGAGAACTGCCGGATTCTCGGCAAAGAGAATTTTTACAAGGTCGCTCTCGCCATACATGCTGAATCCGTCGGTGTACATGTTGAGACCACCCTTTGTATTGGCGAAGCACATCTCCAGCAGTGCAGTGACAAGTCCACCGGCACTTACGTCGTGAATGGCCTCGACAACATCGGCGTTGACCATGGCATTGACGGTATTGAAAGCCTTTGCAAAATAAGCGGGGTCAGCAACATCAGGAGTACTACCTCCGGCCTTGCCGAGTGTCTGTGACAGCGCGGAGCCGCCGAGGGCGAGTTTGCATGAGCTGAAGTCGATATAATATAATGTCGAGTTGAGCGTGGTGTTGAGTACCGGAGTAGGCTTGAGAGTGCAGGCACGACGCTCAGCCGAAGCAGAAATAATCACAGTGCCGGGCGCGGTCACTTTTGTGCCGTCGTGGTATTTCTGAGTCATTGAGAGACTGTCCTTGCCGGTGGGTATGTTACAGCCTATGCTGCATACGAAATCGCTGCAGGCCTCAACGGCACGGTAAAGAGCAGCATCTTCGCCCGGGTTTTTGCAAGGCCACATCCAGTTGGCACTGAGAGATACCCTGGATATGTTTCCGGCGATACCGGCTCCTACGAGGTTGGTGAGGGCTTCGGCTACAGCGAGACGTGAGGCAGCCGCCGCGTCGACCAGTGCTACCTGCGGAGCATGACCGATAGATGTGGCTATACCCGAGCGGCCACGGTAATCGAGAGCAACCGCTCCGAAATCGCTGAGAGGGAGCTGGAGACGACCCAGACACTGCTGACGGGCTACTCGGCCTGTGACGCTGCGGTCGACCTTGTTGGTAAGCCAGTCTTTGCAGGCAACGGCATCGACACTGAGCACGCGGTCGATATACTCTGAAATTTTCTCCTGCTCATATGCGGCTTCGCCGAATTCGGGTGTCGTGGTTGTATCGGTGATGACTGTTTTCGGAGGGTTACCGAGCATATCGGTCACAGCCAAATCAATAGCGGCTTCGCCGTCTTTGCGGCCGAAGTGCAGACGATGGTCATCCGTAGTCTTGCCTACGACGTACAGAGGAGCGCGTTCGCGCTGGGCAATACGTTCTACAAGAGGTATGTCTTCAGGATTTATTACAAATCCCATGCGCTCCTGGCTCTCGTTGCCTATGATTTCTTTATCTGAGAGGGTGGGGTCGCCTATGGGAAGGGCGTTGATGTCGATATTGCCGCCTGTGTCTTCGATGAGTTCCGACAGAGCGTTGAGATGACCGCCTGCACCATGGTCATGAATTGATACGATAGGGTTGGATGTGCTTTCTGCGAGTGCGCGTATGAGGTTGGCTACACGCTTCTGCATCTCTGGATTGGCACGCTGTACGGCATTGAGTTCGATAGCGCCTGCATAACGGCCTGTATCAACCGACGATACGGCACCACCGCCCATACCGATTCGGTAATTGTCTCCGCCGGCAAGTACAACAGACTGTCCGGCTACCGGTTCGCCCTTGATTGCCTGGTCGGCAGTGGCATAACCCACGCCGCCTGCAAGCATGATTACTTTGTCGTATCCGTAAATGCGGGGGCCTTCGGCGTGCTCGAAAGTAAGCAGAGAGCCGCAGATGAGTGGCTGGCCGAATTTATTGCCGAAATCAGAAGCGCCGTTGGATGCCTTGATAAGAATGTCGGCAGGAGTCTGATAGAGCCACTTACGGGGATTGATTGCGCTTTCCCAGCTACGTGTATAGCCGTCGAATCGCGGATATGAAGTCATGTACACAGCGGTACCGGCAAGAGGAAGCGATGCGCGTCCGCCACCGAGGCGGTCGCGAATTTCGCCGCCGCTGCCGGTAGCAGCGCCGTTGAAAGGCTCTACGGTAGTGGGGAAGTTGTGGGTCTCGGCTTTGAGTGAAAGCACAGTGTTGATTTTGCGTTCGCTGAAATATGATGGTTTGTCACCGCACTCGGGTGCGAACTGATATACATCAGGACCCTCGACAAATGCAACATTGTCTTTATAAGCCGATACGAGACCTTTTGAGTTAACCTTACTGGTGCGTTTGATTAACTGGAAGAGCGACGAGGGTTTCTCAACGCCATCAATGATGAATGTGCCGTTGAAAATTTTGTGACGGCAGTGCTCGGAGTTGACCTGTGAAAAACCGAAGACCTCGCTGTCTGTGAGCAGTCGTCCGAGACGTTTTGAGAGACCGTCGAGGTAGTCTTCCTCTTCAGCGCTAAGTGCGAGACCTTCACGCTGATTATATTCGTGAATGTCGGCAATGTGTTCCTGAGGCGCAGGTTGGGCATCGATACAGAATACATCTGCTCCTGGATTGGTATAAACAGTCTGGAGCATGGGGTCATACTTAGGCTGATTGCCTGCCGGTACGAACATTTCTATACGCGAAATGCCGCCGAGACCCATATTCTGAGTAATCTCAACGGCATTTGTGCTCCAAGGGGAAATCATCTCTTTGCGAGGCCCGACATATGTGCCGGGAAGGTGCGCACCCTCAGAGAGAGGATGAGCGTTTCCGAAAAGCCAGCTGAGACGTTCTATCTCTCCGGCTTCGAAAGAATGGTTGGCGTCCACTGCGTAGACGCGGCCATCGTTGCTGGTGAAAAATACGACCATTGGTGTGATATGTCTTGGTTTTCTGTCTGCAAAATTAACAAAAAAATTCCCTTGCGCCAAAGACTTTTTTAAAATTATTCATTGATATTCTCAATGCGTTGTGAATCAATGGTTGATTCATCGGAAAAGTTGAATGCTGACAACTAAAATTCGAGCCAAATTATTTCATCGAACACATGACGCAAAAACAAACTGAATATAAAAGCATAAGCACGGCTGTAATGCCGAGAAAAGGTGTCAGACGCGCCCCGTCGGCTCGGCGTATAGCCGTTGTAACGGCCGCAGAGCAAACCAGATATGCGACAGGGACCGCAAGCCAGCCTATGCCATTGTACGCCCACACGGTCCACATGAATAGAGCGGCGCCCAAAGCATTGCAGAAATACAACGCGAGCATAGCCTTGCGTCCGAAAGTTGTAGCCAGAGTATGTTTGCCAACGGCGATGTCATCCGCAATGTCGCGATAATTATTCACTATCAGTACATTTGCGCCCATAAGACCGATGGCAAGCGACCCGAGGAATACATCTGCAGACCATTGGAGAGACTGAACGTAATATGTGAGATTTACCGGAATTATGCCGAAAAAGAATACTACAGCTACTTCTCCGAGGCAATGTGTCGACAGCGGCCAGGGTCCGGTGCTGTATGCAAGCACCCCTGCGCCGATAAGAATTCCGGCACCTGTCAGCCACAATCCGCCCCACAATGTGAGCGAGAGGCCTGTGAGTGCAGCTGCTGCCAAAACTGCATATATTGCCCGTTTCATTGCTGTCGGAGCGATGTCGCCTTCGGTGACTCCACGTCTCGGACCTTCGCGGCCTATACGGTCGCGGCCTGCCTTGTAGTCATAATATTCGTTGGCAAAATTTGATGCAATCTGACATAATACAGCGAAAGTGAGGCAGAGCAGGGCCGGCAGCCATTTGAAAGTATCGGACGATATACTATATCCTATTGCAGTGATGACTCCCGCCACTGATACGGGTAGAGTGCGCAGGCGCATAGCTTCTATCCAGTATTTTATATTTTTCATAAGCGTAGTTTGATATTTAAAAAATGCGCTCCCCGTATAGAGGAACGCATTTACAAGGGGTATAAAAGATTTATTCCTGTGATGGGTCGCCGGCATCGGAGGAGGTGTCTGACGCGGCTGTCGGCTTGCGGCGTCTGCGTCGACGTCTTTTTTTTGTCGCGGAAGATTTTGCTTCCGAATCGACAGTTGCGGTATCTGTATCCGATGTATCCGGGGCCTGGTCTTCGTCCATATTGTCGGTATAATCCGGGTCGTAAGTATCGGAGCCGGTGTTTTTCAATTCCGTAGATAAAGTCTGAATGTCGGATGATACCGGTACCAATTCGTTGAAAAGGTCTTCTGTGTCGGACAGGGGAGTCTGGTTTGTTTCGAGAGACGTGTTTTCGACTTTGTCGGCCAACGGCAAAACTTCAACAGACACTTCAGGCTGTTCTTCGTGAGCCTTGAGCAGCTTTTTCTCCAGGCGTGATTCCTTGTCGGATTCCGGTTGTTTATCCTGTGGTTTTGGTTTAGGCTGAATCTGTTTTGCTTTGGTCTGACGTGAAGGTGCTGCGGCAGTATCCTCGGTAGATTCCTGTGGTTGCTTTACCTGTTGTTTAGGCTTCGGGGAGGGTTTGGTCTTATTATCGTTCTCATCCGAAACATTTTCTTCACTTCGCTTGCGCTTGTCAGCCGTTTTGGCAGCGCTTGTATGGCCTTCATCCTTTTCATCGCGGACTATCACCTCATTGCGCTCTTTGTCGACGAGTCTGTATTGTAGATAAGCCATTGATTCGTCGGGCATGATTTTAAAGCATCGGCCTAACTTGCTGCGCCAGGAACCGTAAATTGTGTGGAAGAGACCTTTCTTCAGATATGCCTCTACAAAAGGATGCACATACATGATAAAATCGCGCATACCGAGATTCTTTACCATGTATTCGAGTTTGTCGAAAAGCGTGTCGGTGAATAGAATCGAGGGGCCGACCTCACCTTTACCTCCGCATGACGGGCATTGTTCGTTGACTCGGACATCAAGAGCCGGGCGCACGCGCTGACGTGTGATTTGCATCAGTCCGAATTTGCTGAGAGGTAATATGTTGTGGCGGGCGCGGTCGTTCGCCATGACCTCGCGCATATGTTCATAGAGCTCCTGACGGTGCTCCGGCTTGGCCATGTCTATGAAGTCAACCACGATGATACCACCCATATCGCGAAGTCGCAGTTGGCGCGCTATTTCGTCCGCGGCACGGAGATTTACTTCAAGAGCGTTTGTCTCCTGGTCGTTGCCTGCTTTCGAGCGGTTGCCTGAGTTGACATCAATTACGTGAAGAGCCTCGGTAGTCTCGATGATGATATATGCACCCGATTTGAATGATACTGTCTTGCCGAAGGATGACTTGATTTGCCTTGTTACGCTGAAATTGTCGAAAATAGGCGTATCCTTATCATACAGCTTCACAATACCGGCTCTTTCGGGGTCGATGAGGTTCACATACTTGCGCAACTGGTCGTATGTGTCGGAATCATTGACGTAAATATTTTCGAAAGAAGGACTGAAAACATCGCGGAGAATACCAACTACACGGTTTTGTTCTTCAAAAACGAGAGCCGGAGCCTGGGCGCGCTGAGCTTTTGCGCAGGCTTCCTCAAAAGCCTGAATGAGACTTTTAAGCTCATGGTTGAGCTCGGCTACTTTTTTGCCTTCTGCCGATGTACGGACTATAACACCGAAATTACGTGGTTTGATACTGTCAATCAGCTGACGGAGACGAATCTTTTCTTCTGAAGATTTGATTTTCTGCGATATGGAAATCTTGTCGGCGAAAGGAGTAAGCACCAGATATCGTCCGGTGAAAGAAATCTCGGTAGTAAGACGCGGACCTTTGGAAGAAATCGGCTCTTTGACAATCTGTACGAGCAGCTCTTGTCCGGGAACAAGTGCATCGGAAACAGAACCGTGCTTGTCGATATCGGGCAGTGGTTTGAGCTGCGATAGTTTGGGGAGACGTTTGCGGTCGGCAAAAAGTTGTTTCAGAAATTCGGCATAGGTCGCGAAGTGAGCGCCGAGGTCGAGATAATGCAGGAATGCATCTTTTTCATACCCCACATTTACGAACGCGGCATTTAAACCCGGCATAAGTTTTTTCACTTTTGCCAGATAAATGTCGCCGACAGCATACTGTATGTTTCGCGCCTCCTTCTGAAGACTTACCAGACGGCCGTCTTCAAGCAGAGCTGCGGAAACCTCGGCAGGCTGCACGTCTACTATCAGTTCGCTTTTCATCTTTTAATTATGGGGAATGAGATTAAGGAAGGGTGCGACAGTGGTGCCTATAAAAACAAAGAACAAAACATCAGAATCGCCGCCCGGTCGGAGGAAGCGACCTGAATTTTGTTCTTGTTTATGTTAGCGTTAAATGACGGCACGGTATGTCGCGTGCGAAAAAATCATTAGAATCGGAAGTAAATCAATGAACGTAGCCCGGGCAAATATCTGCAGAGGCTACTCATTGGCAGAGAAGGTGAAAGTCTCTGCTTACTTCTTCTTATGACGATTTTTTCTCAGACGTTTTTTGCGCTTGTGAGTGGCCATCTTATGGCCTTTTCTTTTCTTTCCGCTGGGCATTTGAATTACGCTTTAGAAATTAATAAATATGTTATTTAATATGTGGTGGAACAAAAAATACGCGATTTCAAGTTTTCGAAGGTTGGATTACTGACGCTCCTTAACCTCGTTCATGAATACGCGGGCAGGCTTGAATGCGGGTATTTTGTGTTCGGGAATGACGATAGTGGTTTTCTTCGAAATATTGCGTGCAGTTTTCTCGCAGCGAGTCTTGACGATGAAGCTACCGAATCCGCGGAGATATACGTTTTCGCCTGAAGCAAGCGACTCCTTTACGATTTCCATGAAGTTTTCGATAGTTGCGAGTACAGCAGCTTTCTCGAGGCCGGTTGTGCGGGCAATTTCGTTGACGATGTCAGCTTTAGTCATTGTTATGTGATTTTATAGTTTATTTTTTAGAGAAACGTTTTCAGAGTGGTTTTAACATCCTAATCCGTTTTGCGGTGCAAATATCGTAATTATTTTTCATTCAAGCATAAAAGTAAAGCCCAAAATTGCATTTTTTTTGTTTTTTGCAGTGTAAAACTCAAAATAATGGCAATTTTGGGCCGCGGCTGACCCGCTCCAAGCGCAATTATAGCTTCAAGGAATCATATTTTGTTGTGGTCGTCACCGAGGGAGTCCTCAGTGGGATTTTCAGCATCTTTTCTATCATTTTCAGCACTGACGATTTTCTTTTCCTCGTTTTTCTGTGAAATGCGGGTCTGGCGGTTTGCCTGACCGATTGCCGTGCCTTCGATGATTGTGAAAGCACCAAAAACGATGAAAGAAATGCCTGTCACAATCATCACGATATCATGGTTGCCGGTTTCGGGTGTATTAAGAATAATGTATATGGCGGCTCCTACCAAAGCTGCGGGCACAAGATAAAACCAAGGCGAGAGTGTTACCGGACGCGAGCCGAAAATGAGCAGAAACAGCTGGAAGAGGGCGGCGAACAATATCAGTACGCCGAAAACAAATCCCATCATCGCTACAAAATCATTGCAGAAAATAATCATTGCAAGTCCCATTACTACGGCAGCCGTACTCGCTATCCAGCCGAATGTTGTGCCGAATATGCCTGAACGTGCTTTTCCGTTCTTATCCCGGGAGCCCAAGAGAACCGTCATGTTGATTACGCCTGCGATGAGGAAAATAGCTCCGATAAGAATTACGAGGCGGCCATTAGAGAGCGAAGTTCGGAAAATTATCAGAAGAATACCGATAAGGAGGTTTACAAGACCTGTCAGCAAGAGGTTTCGTCCTTTCATAATAGTGAGAATTATAATAAAAATGTGTTTATAATAGTCATGTTCGGGTTGTCGGATAGCTTGCTTTGGCCAATCCGAATACAAATATATAACAAATATAATTGTCAAATAGACGTCGGGTGAAGGAAAATTTGTAACTTTGTCAATTGAATTATCTCAGCATAGATAAAAATATGGAATCCAAGCCACCGCAGCCAATTCATACACGTGCGGCCCGCAACGGGCTTTACATGAGCCTGTATATAAGTGTACTCGTAATAGCGACAGGCCTGAGCCTCCACTATCTCGCAGCCACACTAATTGTGTGGGTTGGAACGCTGGCCATGCCTTTTTTTCTGTATCGCATACTTCGCCGCAGTGCTTTGGCGACTTCCGGAAGTCTCGGTTTTGCCGAGTTATGGGCCGAAGGTATTGCCACATTTCTTCTCGGCAGTCTCATTCCGGCGCTCGTCGCTTATGCCGGCATACGTTTCTGTATGCCCGATTTTATTCATGAGACGCTGCAACAGGCCATAATAACGCTCAGCGAACAGGACGGACCCAATTCGGCGCCTCTGGTCGAAATGCTTGAACGTCAACTCGAAATGCCCGTGCCCTCTGCTATTGATATAGCTTCGCAACTGATATCGTTCAATATAGTGATTGGCACAGTGCTGTCGTTGCTTGTAGCGATAGTAGTTAAGGTATCGCTGCCGCGTCGCAGTTTTATGGCCGGAAACAACCAAAACAAATCCTTCTGAATTTATGGATATCTCTGTCATTGTTCCATTATATAATGAAGCCGAATCTCTTCCCGAACTCGATGAGTGGATTCGGCGTGTGATGAAAGCCAATAACTTCAGCTATGAAGTGATATATGTCGACGATGGGTCGAATGACGGCTCATGGAACGTGATACATAAGCTTGCCGATGCCGACCCGGTCCATGTCAGGGCAGCGTCATTCCGCCGCAATTACGGCAAATCGCCGGCTCTTAACACAGGTTTCCGTCTCGCACAGGGTGATGTCGTGATTACAATGGATGCCGATTTGCAGGACAGTCCTGACGAGATTCCCGGTCTTTACCGCATGATTAAGGAAGAAGGATACGACCTCGTAAGCGGCTACAAACAAAAACGCTACGACCCTCTCTCGAAAACTATACCGACAAAACTCTTCAACGCCACGGCCCGCAAAGTGAGCGGAATCAAGAATCTCCATGACTTCAACTGCGGCCTCAAGGCATACAGGCATGAAGTGGTGAAGCATATTGAGGTTTACGGCGATATGCACCGCTATATACCGTATCTCGCCAAACTGCACGGATTCAATCGTATCGGAGAGAAAGTGGTGCATCATCAGGCGCGTAAGTACGGCAAGACAAAATTCGGTCTCGACCGGTTCGTGAACGGATATCTCGACCTTGCCACCCTGTGGTTTACAGGTAAGTTCGGCAAGAAGCCGATGCATTTCTTCGGTCTTCTCGGCTCTCTTATGTTTTTCCTCGGCTTTATTGCCGTTATTATTGTCGGAGCAGTCAAACTGTATAACATGCACACCGGCGCACACTATATTCTTGTCACCGATTCTCCGTATTTCTATCTTTCGCTTGTGCTTATGCTCCTTGGCTCTCAGCTGTTCCTCGCAGGCTTTGTGGGCGAACTCGTAGTGAGAAATTCGCCTAAGCGCAACGAATACGAAATTAAAGAAACAATAGGCGAAAACTTCCAGAAAAATGAAAAATGACTTTATAACACTGGCTCGCGAACGCTATTCGTGCCGCTCATATTCATCACAGATTCCTGAACAGAGCGCACTCGATTATGTGCTCGAATGCGCGCGTCTGTCGCCGTCGGCCTGCAACCGCCAGCCATGGCGGCTTATGATTATCAGTCCCGACGACGAAGCCGGGCGCAATGCTGTCATCTCCTCGTATTCACGGGAATGGATTGCCATGGCTCCGATGTATATCATAGTGCTCGGCGACCCTGCTGAAGGCTGGGTGCGTTCTTTCGACAATCACAGCCACATTGATGTAGATTGTGCCATTATTACCGAGCATCTATGTCTTGCTGCGGCCGAACAGGGATTGGGTACATGCTGGGTGTGTAATTTCGACCCTGCGAAACTGCATGAAGGCCTGGTTTTGCCAGAGGGACTTGTACCGGTGGTGATTCTGCCGATAGGCTATCCTGCAGAAGGGTCCTGTATTCCTGAAAAGAAACGTAAATCCCTTGATGAAATATTGCTGAAAAGGTGAGAGCCGGATTCTTTGCCATATTATTGGTCCTGCTCACGCTGGCCTTGTCATGCAATACGTCGGGATGTCTTGACAATCAGAGTGCCATACCCCTTGCAGGATTTTATTCTTCCGGGAGCGGCCGTGGAATCAGCATCGGTTCGGTAATGCAGATTCATGGTGTGGGAGCTCCCGGCGACAGCCTTCTGTCCGCAAGCAGCGCGTCGGCATCAAGCATCTATCTGCCTATGCGTTCGGCTTATTCTTCGGTGAGCTGGTGCCTCCACTATACCCAATCGGATTTGGCCGACCCTGCATTCAACGATACCGTGACATTTGAATATACCTCGCATCCGTATTTTGCTTCGCAGGAGTGCGGAGCGATGTATATCTACAAGATTGAACGGGTAAAACATACCACACATCTCGTTGATTCTGTTGTAGTTGTTGATTCCACTATCACCAACACCGACATAGAACGGCTGCGCTTCTATTTCCGTACGGCCGAAACTGACGAAAATCCTCCTGAAGAATGAAAGCGCGTACTGTAATAATAAGTCTTATTGTCACTTGCGCTGTTTCGATAATGTCCGGACAATCTCCACGGCGCAGGGCGACTCCCGTAAATACGGCGGCGACTACAACTCAGGCCGTAAACGAGACGGCCACTGACACATCGCGAATCAATGCCAAACGCCGGGCCGCCTCAATAAGTTATCTCGACGAGAGAGGCCGTACTATTTTTGTGGATACTGTCACTGGCGAGGAGTGGACGGATTCGACAGTAATCAACAGTGTGCCCAAAATGGAGTATCCGCTTTTTCATGCGCTTACTGTAGGTGTAAATGTATGGGACCCGATTATGCGTGCGTTCGGCCAGAAGTTCGGCATTGCTGATGCCTGGGCCGAGCTATCGCTTCACAACCGTTATAAGCCGATTGTGGAAGTAGGACTCGGCACAGCCGACAACACTCCGTCAGGGATGAATTTTACTTATAAATCTCCGATGAGTGTCTATTTTCGTCTGGGTGCCAATTATAATTTTCTCTACAACTCCAATCCGGCGTACTCGGTATACGCCGGTCTGCGTTACGGCTTTTCACCGTTTACATATCACGTTGATAATGTACATCTCAACGATAGTTACTGGGATGAGAGTTCTGTATTTGACATTCCGTCGCAGAATGTCACAGCAGGGTGGCTTGAAGTGATATTCGGCCTGCGGGTGAAAATATGGGGCCCTGTTTCGGCCGGTTGGACAATCAAATATCATTCCATTATTCACGAAACCAAGTCGTCGTATGGCAAGCCGTGGTATATACCAGGTTACGGTTCGCGCAACGGAGCGCTCACTGGCAGTTTCTCAATAAGCTATACATTCGGGCTCGGGCATCTGAACAAGCAAAAGGACGAGGGTGTTATAACAGAAATATCGGAAACACCGGCGGAAAGCGAATCTGATGCCGGAACATCCGCTGACACTGAAAAAACTCCTGCTGAATGAAAAAAATAATCATCATTGGCGCATCATCGGGTATCGGTATGCGTGTCGCTACAGATTTTGCCCGTCTCGGGTGGCGTGTTGGTATTGCTGCGCGCCGTGAAGAACAGCTTAAGTCTCTGAAAGAAAAATATCCAGACCGTGTCGAATACATGACAATCGATGTTACGGCGCAGGATGCCGTCGACCGTTTCTATAAACTGATAGAGCTGATTGACGGAATGGATTATCTGCTCTATGCCGCCGGATGTGGCTGGCGTAACCCCGACCTCGACAATGCCGTCGACGACCAGACCGTGCTTGTGAATGTATATGGCTTCACACGGATAATCAACGCCGCATACAAGTATTACAAACAGACAGCAAGCCTGCATCGCGGCCATATAGCTGCCATCACCTCTGTGGCCGGTGTCAAAGGCATCGGTATATCCGCTGCATACTCTGCATCGAAGCGCTATCAGTGGACCTATCTGCAGGCAATTGACCAGCTTGCTCATCAGCAGCATGTGAATGTCTCCGTTACTGATATTCGTCCTGGTTTTGTCGACACGGCTCTTCTTAACGGACACAAATATCCAATGGAAATGAGTGTGAATTATGTTGCTCCGCGTCTTGAGAGTGCCATGCTGCGTGGCAAACGTGTGGCTGTAATAGATTCTCGCTGGGCTGTAGTCACTGTACTCTGGCGTATGATTCCGGATGCGCTGTGGCGCCGTATCGAGTTTGTCGATTATTAAGTTTTTCACGCGAAATCCAAAACGAGTAAAAAGATAGGGGAGTCTGTAGAGTTATTACGCAAAATTCGTTATTTTTGCGGTATGAATCTTTACAGACTGCTGAAGTTTGCCTCGGGCCGTAAAATGCCGCGTCAGTTCAAACTGATAGGACTTGCGGCCATGTTCAGAATGCGCCGCCGTACGGCCGGAGTGTTTATGGACCCTATACTTGCATGTAATCTGCGTTGCAGAATGTGTTATTTTTCTGACCCTGAGAAGCGCTCGGCAATGAAAGGAATCATATCAGACCGTGATTTAAATCAATATGCGGCTGCTATCTTCCCTTATGCGCTTAAGCTGCAGATAGGCTGCGGTGCCGAACCGACACTGTATTCCGGTCTCGAAAAAATTATTGCTCTCGGCAGAAAATACGGCGTGCCTTATATATCATTGACTACCAACGGACAATTGTTGGCATCCGGCAAATGTCCGCTCGAAGCGCTCGTAAAAGCCGGACTTGATGAACTTACGCTCTCTCTTCACGGCACAACAGCCGAGACATATGAGTATCTGATGTCAGGGGCAAAATTTGAATTGTTTAAAAAACTTGCTGCTGAGATAGCCCATGTCAAAAAGTTGTTCCCGAGTTTTCGCTTACGCGTGAATTATACAGTTAATTCGCTCAATATACATAATCTTGAAGGTTCGAAATTCTGGGATTTGTGGCAGTCCGGCGGTTTTCCGGATATTGTACAGCTTCGGCCGGTTCAAAAAATCGGCAATTCAGCATGGGATGACTTCAATCCCGGGCCGCTGGTAAGACATTTCGACACAACCATAGGCGCAGTGGTTAAAGAGTGCCATCGCCGCGGCATAATATGTATCTCGCCTTCGCGAGAACAGATAGAAACCATAGCTGAGCAGCAGGAGAGCACGGCAGCTCTGATAGAAGACCTTACATATGTCTATGTTGCTCCTGACGCATGCTATAAGGATGATTTTGAAGCGGACAAAGAGACTTACGCGCAATATCATAAAAGAAAACATACTGTGAGACATCTGCTGAAAAATGCCATTCATTCTTCAGCATCACGCGACAAAAAAGTCAGCAAAAAACTTAATTATAGTATAGACTGAGAGTATTTCGAAGAATCTACATCATGATATTTTTTTATCGCATATATCAGTTTTGCATAGCAATGCCTCTGCTGCTTGTAGCCACAGTGCTTGCGGCACTTACCACGATAATAGGCAGTATGCTCGGCATGAGCCGCAGTTTCGGGTACTGGCCCGGGCATTACTGGGCCAGAATTTTCTGCATACTCAATTTCGTGAAAGTAAAGGTGAGCGGCCGTGAGAATTTCGATAAAAAAACATCCTATGTCTTTGTCGCCAATCATCAGGGAGCATTCGACATCTTCTCCATTTACGGGTATCTGGGACACAACTTCCGGTGGATGATGAAAAAGAGTCTTGAGAAAATTCCGCTTGTCGGTTACAGTTGTCGTGTATCGGGTCATATATATGTCGACAATTCCACTCCCTCGGCTACGCGTATAACAATGGAAACCGCGGAGAAACGTCTGTCGGGCGGTTTGTCGGTGGTCGTTTTTCCCGAGGGTTCGCGCAGCCGCGACGGCCGTATGCACGCTTTCCGTCGCGGTGCATTTCAGCTTGCCATGGAGTTCAATCTTCCTGTTGTGCCTGTGACAATCGACGGAGCATACCGCATAATGCCTCGCGGAGCGATTCTGCCACGTTACGGGACTATAAAGCTTACTATTCACAAACCCATATATGCGCCCGAAGGCGGCCGGCATGAACTGTCCGACCTTATGGAGCAGTCGTACGAGGCTGTTGCCTCATCACTGCCTCAGTAATTCTTTTATTGGTGTCCGGTAAATGTGTTTACCCGGCTATTTTGAGTGATTTTATGCATTGACAAGCCCCCTGTTTCAGTATTTGTATCGGCAGTCCGATAAAAATGTTCTCCTTTCGCATGGTATGCATAGACAAGGATGCCATATTTGCCCAATTTAAGCTCTTCTAATGGACTTATATCTCACAATAAAGCCCCTACACATTCAATATATCGGCTGTCCGAGGAAAATTAAAAGCCAAATAGGGCTTGAAAGTTTTAGCGGACACCAATATAATTCTTTAAATACGATATAATTAAGAGGGCATCCTGTATTCACGGGGTGCCCTCTTGCCATTAGTTCGCCCGACATGGGCATAATCTAACGGGTGAAAGTCCCGAGCGCACCCCG
>CAJUKF010000013.1 GCA_910587355.1 uncultured Muribaculaceae bacterium | reverse complement strand
TGTAAAACGTATATGCACCCATGCAGACTCAAAATGTCCGCTGAATAGTTACTTCCGGTTTCGGAAATTGTTAAAAAAGCAGAAAAACACTAAAAAACTTTTGTGATTTCAAAAAAGTATCTCTAAATTTGGGCCGTCAACAGAGCCTGAACCCTCTCTGGCACCGTTAACCTTAAACATTTTTAAACAAATCCTTACCCTCGGACAACACAAAAATCTATCCACTGTTTCCGACTGACGGCAATTGACAGTCTGAAACACAACTCTTTAAATTTTTAATCCAAACCAGCCCGAAACTAAACTAACAATCTACTTTACCCTCCTGCAAGGTCGCATTGCTGCAAAAAACAGCACCTGAAACCGGCAGGCTATAATCCAATCAACACTTTATGAGAAAGCATCTTTATCTGACTATGCTTCTGTTGGCCGGAATGCCGATGCTCGGAACTGTCTCCGCATCCGCCAATCCCGAACCGCAGCAACAGGGTCAAGCGGCAACCTTAATCAACGGTACCGTTCTGGATGAAAACAACGAGCCTGTAATCGGCGCAAGCGTTGTACAGAAAGGAGTGAAATCGAACGCCGTCGCCACCGACGCTTTCGGTAACTTCAAAATCCGAATCCCCGCCGGAACTACTCTCGAAATCAGCTATGTCGGATACAAGGCTGTGACAATGCCCGCTGCAAACGACATGACCGTGTATCTTGAGCCGACTACCGAAACTCTCAACCAGCTGGTTGTCGTAGGTTACGGCACACAGAAGAAAGCCAACCTCACCGGTGCTGTCTCGACTGTAGACGTTGCCCGCACAATGGACAGCCGTCCTGTCCAGGATGTGGCACGAGCCCTTCAGGGTGCCGTTCCCGGTCTTACAATCACCACCTCGAGCGGTGACATCTCCGACAATCCTACAATCAATATCCGTGGCGTCGGAACTCTCTCCAACAGCCACTCTTCCAGTCCTCTCATTGTTGTCGACGGCGTGCCCGTCGAAGACATGAGCTTCCTCAACCCCGAGGATATCGAAGAAATCAGCGTTCTCAAGGATGCCGCTTCCTCGTCAATCTACGGTACCCGCGCAGCCTTCGGCGTGATTCTTATCACTTCAAAGACAGCCAACAACAAAGACCGTGTATCCGTAAGCTACAACAACAACTTCTCATGGAGCCAGCCGACAGTTCTTCCCGATAAGAACACTACAGTCGACGACCTCATCATGGATATCGCCAACACCAACCCAGGTGCCGAGAAAGGCGGTTTCGGTATGAATCCTACCGATATGCTTCCCTTTGCAAAGGCATGGGCAGAGCAGCACGGAGGCAAGAAGTACACCGACATGGTAGAACTTCACCAGTATGTCGACAAGAATAGTGTAGGCGACTACTTCTTCTTCAACACCGGTGACCTCAACCCGTTCACAGGTGAAGTGATGAAATCATCAAGAGCATTCTGCTACGCCGACTGGGACATGCGCAAGACCATGTATCAGTGGGCTCCCGGCCAGAAACACAACGTTAGCCTCGAAGGCACATCGGGCTCTACTCACTACCGTCTTTCTTTCGGCTACGACAGCCGCGAGGGTCTCGACAAGTATAACCCGAACAAAATGGCCCGCTACATGGCCAACGCAAGCCTCGACACCCAGATATTCAAATTCCTCAAGGCAGGCGCACGCTTCAGCTTCTCCCGCAAGGAATACACCACTCCCAGCGACGTGCGCAATCAGTACACTTACATGTGGCGCTTCCCGTCATGGTTCGAAATGTACGGCTACCTTTACGATGACGAAGGCCAGAAAGGTCTGTTCCACAACGATATCGCGCAACGCATATACACACGCAACGACAAGACTGTGACCGACCAGACCCGTATGCAGGCATGGATGCAGGCCAACATCACCAAAGACATCCTTCTGCAGGCCGATTTCACATATGATGTCCGCCAGCAGGACAGCGACGCTTCTGCCGTGAACTTCTACCGCTACTACCAGTGGGGCGCGGGCACAAACTATTATCCCTTCAACCCCATTTACTCTCAGCCCGGCACATCGGCCGCCCAGAGCCACTATACCGACAATACCTGGACAGCAAACGTATTCGCGACCTATACCCATACATGGGCCAACGACTATAACTTCAAGGCAATGGCCGGCTGGACAGCTGAACAGGAAAACTACAATTACTTCTACGCACGTCGCAATGGTCTTGTTGACGAAAGTCTTCCTAACCTCAACCTTACAAACAGCAACACTTACTCGACCAATGCAAAACGCACACACCGTGCAACCACAGGTTTCTTCGGTCGACTGAACTTCGACTACAAGGGCATCTACCTCCTCGAGCTCAACGGACGCTACGACGGCTCGAGCCGCTTCCCCGAAAATGACCAGTGGGCATTCTTCCCCTCGGGTTCGGCAGGCTACCGCTTCTCTGAAGAAAACTACTTCGCACCCCTCAAGAGCTGGTGGAGCAACGGTAAAATCCGTGCTTCATACGGTACTATCGGCAATGAAGCTGTGGGCGATAACAAATTCCTCTCTACAGTATCCCAGTTAGGAAGTAGCTATGTTTACTGGCTGTCGAACGCATCCAATCTGCAGTCGATGTACGACATGCCGACCCTCGTATCAAGCACCCTTTCATGGGAACGCATCGAGACAATCGACGCAGGCTTCGACCTCGGCTTCCTCGACAACAGCCTCAGTTTGTCGTTCGACTGGTACTCACGCACTACCAAAGACATGCTCGGCCCGGGTACCACACTTCCTTCGGTTCTCGGTGCAGCCACTCCTTACGGCAACTACGGCGAGCTCCGCACAAACGGCTGGGAAATATCAATCAACTGGAACCACAGCTTCGGCGAGGCCGACGTATATGCCACATTCAACATCGGCGATGCCCGCACCAAAATCACCAAGTGGAACAACCCGTCCAATCAGATTTATTCATTCCTTCCCGCAAGCGGAGATTACACCGAAGGCCAGTACTTCGGCGATATCTGGGGCTTCGAGACCGACGGCTACTACACTCAGGCCGACATGAGCTGGAACGGTACACGCTATGTACCTAACAAGGGCGTTGTAGACCAGACTGCACTCGAAAACGGCCAGTTCACATATGGCCCCGGCGATATCAAGTTCAAAGACCAAAACGGTGACGGCTTCATCGACGGCGGCAAAGGCACAGTAAATGACCATGGTGACCTCAAGGTGATTGGTAACGCAATGCCCCGCTATGAATATTCGTTCCGCATCGGCGGCGCATGGAAAGGCTTCGATATCGACCTCTTCTTCCAGGGTGTAGGCAAGCGCAATATGTGGGCTACAGGTTCCACAATTATTCCGCAGGCTCAGTCAGGCTGGGGTACTTTCACCAACCAGATTGGCAACTATAATGTCATCAACTATCTCCCCGACGGCCAGATTGACTTTGCAAACTCAACTATCAGTGAGGACAATTGGTATCCTCGTCTATACTCAAGTGCTGTATCTGATAAGAACGGTGACTTACCAGGAATTGGAACAATACCGAACATCGGTTACGGCCAGTACAATTATTATCCTCAGTCGAAGTATCTGCTTAATCTTGCTTATCTCCGCCTGAAGAACCTCACAATCGGTTACACGCTGCCTGTAAGCATCACAAAGAAAGCTTATATCCAGAAGGCACGCATCTATTTCAGCGCCGACAACCTCTGCTTCCTCTATAACGGTGCCAAGAAATATCAGCTCGACCCCGAACTGACACGCCGCTCGGGCAGCTCTGTTGTCGGAGCCAATAACGATGCCCGCTTCGGCCAGACAATACCCCAGCGCCAGACGCTGTCGTTCGGCGTACAAGTAACTTTCTAATCACTCGAAAGATATGAAAAACAAATATATTTTAGGCGCTCTTGCCGTTGCCGCAGCAATGTCGATGACATCCTGCTCCGACTTCTTAAACGACAACCGCTACCCGCTGTCTTCTCAGACGGTTAACTCTGAATTCTGGAGCAACTCCGTAAACGTAGAGAACCAGATTTCGACCTTCTACAACGACTACTACGGCTACGGAAACCGAGCCTCCACAAACGGCACATTCTACTTCAGCTGGCTCAGCGATGACCAGTGCGGTCGCCATGGAATCAACGACTGGACATTTAAGGCGATTCCCTCTTCTGCAACCTCCTACAATGGCCCGTATGAAGAAATCCGCCGTGCCAACCTCGTGATTGAGGGCGTAGAAGGTTCTTCGCTCACTGCAGCCCAGAAAGCAAACTATCTCGGCCTCGCACGCCTCCACCGTGCACGTCAGTACTACCAGCTGGTACAGCGCTACGGCGATGTAATTCTTGCAAAGAAGACCGTTGACGTAAGCGACGGTGACATCCTCTACGGCGAACGCACTAACCGCAACACCGTTATGGACTTCGTTCTCGAAGACCTCAACTACGCTGTAGAAAACATCTCTGCACAGAGCGGCAAGACCACCTTCTCCAAAGACATGGCTCAGGCTTTCAAACTCGAAGTATGTCTCTTCGAAGGTGCTTTTGCAAAATATCATCAGAATGATGCAGCCCGTGCCAAAAAGTTCTTTGAGGAAGCTGAAAAAGCAGGCCTCGCTGTAGCCGACAAATACCCGGTATGCGATGACTACGGAAGCCTCTACAACCGTATCAAATATGGCGACCTTGCAGCCAATGACGAAATCATCATGTACAAGGGCTATGAGAAATCGGTATTCATGAACTCAATCACCGACTACTCCAACGCATCCGACGGTGTCGCAGGTATCACACGCGACGCATTCAATGCCTTCCTCTTCAAAGATGGTAAGAATGCAACTACTACTCCCGCGACAACATATCCTACCACCGACGAAGGTGTTGCAGAGGGCGACAATGCCATGAGCATCCAGAACCTTCTCGATGTCCGCGACGGACGTCTCTCGGCTATCACATATCCTTATGCAGCATATGTGAATATGCCGTGGCAGGCATCCAACACAGGCGGTATGGTTTCTTCAACCGGCTACGGCGTGAAGAAATTCAACAATCCCGACATGCCTGCCGACGACGTGAACAGCATCAACAAGAACTACTGCAGCGCTCCGCTCTTCTGGGGTGCACGTGTACACGTTGGTCTGCTCGAAGCCAAAGCAGAACTCGGCAATATCTCCGACGGCGACCTCAACAAATATATGAAACCTCTGTGGAAACGCGCAGGCTTCGACCAGGCTGCTATTGACGGTCTTACAGTCGCTTACCTCAACGGCCTCAACGACACCGCCAACAACATGGGTGTTTCGTCGCTCATCTGGGAAATCCGCCGTCTCCGCCGCTGCGAGCTCATGCTCGACGACGGCATCCGCTACTGGGACCTTATCCGCTGGCATCAGCTCGAACTCCTCGACACCACCAAGCATCCCAACGTGATACTCGGTGTAAACGTGAAGAACGCTCCTATCGCTCCTGAACTCGTTACAGGCAACTACCTCAACGGCTCATTCGGCGCCACACGTACTTTCGACGAGAAGTATTACCTCTATCCCATTCCTTCCGGACAGACTCAGCTCAACTCCAAGCTCGGTCAGAATCCCGGCTGGAAATAAGTCAGACAGACAATTCCGCCTTTAAGGCAATCAAAAACGCGCGCCCTCACCGGTGCGCGTTTTTTTGATGTCTATTGACAATAACTATGGTATTAATAAACAAGTCTCAAAATATATTCAAGCCTGATAATCTAAAAAAAGCCATCTTGTTTGGTCAAAATAAAACATTTTACTAACTTTACCCTCAGAAACGTGGGTTTAGACACCTCCGTATGCCCTCAGAAACGTGGGTTTAGACTATGAAAACGACATAATCAACGCATAGCGTTGACCCAATGTAGGGACGTGCCTTCGGCACGTAGAATCTGCCAAGCCCCCGTATTTTTCATACATCCGACACATTAACGTTGTTACGTGCCAAAGTCACGTCCCTACAAATAAATGATGCTTTGCACCATATAATTTATTGAATATCAATATGGCCGATGTACAATATCGAAAAACACCACGGGCATCCTTTCTTGACTATGACACGGGGGAATATTTTGTAACCATATGCACCAAAGGCAAAAAACATTACTTCGGTGAAATAACGGAGGGAGAAATGCAGCTCAGCCACATAGGCGAATTCATATCGAAACAGCTCAGCAATGCCTCAGAATATAACTCCGAAATAAATGTGACATTGTTTATTGTCATGCCAAACCATATACACGCCATAGTGGCAATATGCGACACACAGAATTATTACCATGACCCGTGTATGGTACAACGCGCACCGAATTCTTCTTGCAGAGACAATCCGGAAGAAATACGGCATGTAACAATCCTCTCCCGGTATATTAATTTCTTGAAAGGAAGTGTTACGAAATATGCGCGTTCCATGGGTTCTGATTTCGAATGGAGCCCCGATACCACGACCATAAAATCCGCGGACACCAAGATGCCCAAAATATTACAAGTTATATTCTATGCAATGTGGAGCGCTGGAATGAAGACCAATATAGCACTTGATTATCATCCAAATTTTGCGTAATATTGCAAAAACTTAATAACCCTTCTGAACATGAAAAACTTATTGCTCTGCAGTCTGCTTCTTGCGGCAGCCACATGCTCAGCCGCCACACCGTTGGATTCGATTCCTGCTCTTGAACCCGTGCCGGGTTTTATAGTCGAGAACCGCGAAATAACTATCAATCCCGTACCGGTAAGCATGCACTACACCGGCGGTCGGACAGACCTCTCGCGAGGCTTCGACCTCAGCGGCGTACCGGCGCAGTATCTCAGCGACTTCGCCGGACTTAAAAACTCTGTGAACGGAATTCCCGTATCGGTAAATATCACACCGGCCGACGGAGAGCAGATTCAGGGCCGATATAGTCTGAAACTCAGCAAGGAAGGCGCAAAAATAACAGCCGGCGGGCGCGACGGCGTATTCTATGCCGTATGCACGCTCAGGGAAATCGCAGCCAACGCACAGGAGCCGCAATCTGTGCCGTGCGTCGACATCGACGACTACCCGATGTTCAAATTCCGCGGCGTGGTAGAGGGCTTTTACGGTACCCCCTGGAGCCATGAGACGCGTCTGTCGATACTCGACCATATGGGCCGTTACAAGATGAACAGCTACGTTTACGGGCCGAAAGATGACCCGTATCACAATGTGCCCGACTGGCGCAAGCCCTACCCTGCCGACGAGGCGGCCAAAATCAGCGAACTATGCTCCCGGGCAGAGCGCAACCATATCAATTTCATCTGGGCCATCCACCCCGGGGGCGACATAAAGTGGAACCGCGAGGATTTCGACCTTCTGCTTGCCAAATTCGAAGCAATGTACAACTTAGGCGTACGACAGTTTGCCGTATTCTTCGACGACATACAGGGCGAAGGCACAGACTCGCACAAACAGGCCGAACTGCTCAACAGTCTCAACCGCGAATTCGTGCGCGCGAAACCCGATGTGAAGCACCTCATTGTATGCCCCACCGATTACTCTCAGGCATGGGCCGGCAAAGGCGAGAACGGTCAGCTCGCCATATACGGACGCGAACTCGACAAAGACATAGAGGTGTTCTGGACCGGAGCGGAGGTATGCTCCGATGTCGTTCGTCCCGACCGGGATTTCGTGAATACACGCATACAGCGCCCGTCGCTCACATGGTGGAATTTCCCCGTGAGCGACTATTGCCGCGAGAATCTGCAGCTCGGCCCGTCGTATACGCTCGACACTACCCTCACCTCCGCCGACATGTCTGGCATACTCACAAATCCAATGGAACACGGCGAAGCGTCGAAAGCAGCCATGTACAGCGTGGCCGACTACGGCTGGAATCCGGCAGCATACAATGCACTCGACAGCTGGCAGCGCTCAATGGCCGTGCAGATGCCCGGCGCACCCGAAGCCTACGCCACATTAGCTATCCATGCCTGCGACCCGCAGAAATGGTACCGCAAAAACGAATCGTGGAACGTGGAAGTATTCGACTGCGACAATTATGCACCCGAGCAATACGAGCGCCTGCGGCAGGAATTTCTGAAGCTGAAAGCCGCTCCGGCAGAGATACTGTCGCACGGAGGGAACCCGGCTCTTGCGGCCGAACTCGCGCCATGGCTAATGCAGGCCGTGAATCTCGCCGACCGCGGTCTTCTCGCACTGGAACTCATCAGGCTGCATGAAAGTGGAGACTCCACTGCTTTCCGTGCGGCCTACGACCGGCTCAAGCTCCTCAACGACATTCAGCAGCCCGGCTACATGAAGCACCGCATAGGCACATTGCGCCTGCAGCCATTCATCACGGCCACGCTGCAGAAACTCGCTCCGGAGAAGTAAAATAAAAAACATACATAAAAAGCCCCGCGAATCTCACGACTCACGGGGCGAAGCCATTCAATTTACTTACTAAAAACCTATTAGAGTTCTATTGAGTTGAGCAAGTCGAGCTTGCCTTCGTCGACGAGTTTCAGTATGAGCTCGCCGAAGAGGGTGTTCTGCCATGCGAACCACTCGCGGGTAAAGTGCTCGGGATTGTTCACGTCGAACGACTCGTGCATAAAGCCCTTGTTTGCATCGGTCTTGAGGAGCATGGTGATGCAGTCTTTGATTTCAGCATCATCGGTCGATGTGAACGCCTTCATCATGATACTCATGGGCCATGCCATGTCGTAGCCGATGTGCGGGCCGCCGATACCTTCGCCGGCTGTGCCTTTGAAGAAATAGGGGTTGCTCGAGCTCCACACGAAGCGGCGTGTGTTCTGATAAATGGGGTCATTCACGTCTACATCGCCGAGATAAGGCATTGCAATCAGGCTGGGCACGTTGGCATCGTCCATAAGATGGTGATTGCCGAAACCGTCGACCTCGAAGGCGTAGATTGTTCCGAACTCGGGATGATTGTAGGTGGCATATTTCTTAAGCGCCGTCTCCACTTCATCGGCGAGAGCGGAGCACTTGGCGGCCATTTCGGGCTTGTTGTTCACTTCGGTGAGAATTTCGGCTGCCTTGCGGAGCGAAGTCACAGCGAAGAAGTTGGAGGGAACCAGATACTGGAATACGGTACAGTCGTCCGACGGGCGGAAACTCGACACAATCAGACCGCAACCGCTCACGGGATAACCCCAGCCATCGACGGGAAGCGAGTCGGTGGCACGCTCGGTGCTGCGCTGGAACTTGTACGGACCGCGGTCGCCGTTCTTGCGCTGCTGCTGCACGAATGTGGTGTATATTTTGTCAATCGCCTCAAGCCACTCCTCATCGAAAATCGAGGCATCGCCGGTTTTCTTCCAGTACTCATAAGCGAGACGGATAGGATAGCAGAGCGAGTCGATTTCCCATTTGCGCTCATGGAGTTCGGGCTTCATGTCGGTCAAATCCTTCTGCCATTCACCGCCGGTAGGACCGTCGTTGAAAGCGTTTGCATAGGGGTCGATGTTGATGAGCTTGAACTGGCGGCGTATAGTGCCCTCCACCATTGCCTTAAGCTCGGGGTCTTCGTTGGCAAGCTGCACATAAGGCCATACCTGCGCTCCCGAGTCGCGGAGCCACATGGCGTGGATGTCGCCGGTATACACGAATGTATCGTTCTTGCCATCCTTACCCTTGCGGTAATGTACGGTGGTGTCGATAGTATTGGGGAAACAGTTCTCGAACATCCATGCAAGCTTCTGGTTCTTGAGCTGCTTCTTCACCTCGGCGATTTTTTTCTCGACGGCCTTCGACTTGAAGAGACGGTCTTTGGGAGCCGGGCGATTGGTTTTTGCATAATTTACGGCAGCGGGAGCGGTGTTGTCGCTGGCGCATACAGGAGTCGCAACGGCATAAGCACCGAGAGGTGCAGCCATAATTGCGAGGGCGGTAATGCCGCATTTGAATGTATTCATAGCTTTACTTTAATAATGTCCTTTCGTGGTGTGAGACAGAAGTTATTCAACAGCTACAGACAGGCAGCCACGGAGACTGCCTGCCTGTAGCTCAGAAAATCTTTACTTTGCCACCTTGCGGCCTGCTACGATGTAGATGCCGCGTTCGAGGCTGTCGAAGCCGGCGACAGTGCCGACCTTGATGCCCTGCATATTGTAAACGGGGGTTTCGGGTGAAATATTATCCTCACCTGCGATAATTTCCTCGATGCCGCTCTTCTCGCCTTCTTCGTAACGGATAGAGTAGCTGTCATAATTGTATGTAGAACTTACATAAGCGCGGAAAGGCTCGGTCTTGTCAACCTTCACGAAGTTCTCCATGCTGTCATCCATGCCGAAGAGCTTGCCTGCAAGTGCAGGTGTGTAGCATGGCAACATCTTCAGACCTTTTACATCGAATTTATCGGTATTCTCACCGTCAATATTCACAAGCACATCGTGGCCGGTGAAGGTGACACTCTTACCCGTGTGGTCGAATGAAGAACCGTTGAGTTCGCCTCTGGCACCCACGAAATAAGCTGTGTTCGCATTCATTGTCCCGGCATGAGCAAAACGAAGCTCGGCCCCGCGGTTTCCGGCGAAACTCTTCACGAAGAAATTCTTGCCGGTATCATCGGATGACGTGAACCAGTCGGCCGTTTCGCCGTCAACAGTGATTTCATCAACATTGAAAGGCAGAGCCACAGTGCTCCACTCCGGCATGTTCTCACGGGTGTAGCTGGCTTTCTCTGCAGTGAACGGCATAGGCACGAAAGCCTTATAGCCGTCTTTAAAGCCGGCTTCCTTGGCAGTGTTACCGATTACTATATTGGTAATGTACTTACGCATGATGGTCTCTACTCGAGTTGAAAGAACTGTTCCCTCATCGTAATAGAGCACGAGATTGGGGTTAGCCTTGCTTACTGCGACAGAACGGGGCGTTTTACCGTAGAGATAAAGCGCCATAACATCGTCGGACACCTGATAAGATGTTCCGGCAACGACTTTGGGAAGATTCTCGACAGTTCCGTCGGCTTTCCACATGCAGTCCACGTTGAACATACGGTCAGTACTGCTGATTATATTGCCCGAATTAGTGTTTGTGGCTCTGGAGAGAATGAAGCTATGGGCACCTGCTACGTTGGTAGGCTTGAATTTATAATAAATATCCACAGTCTCGCCGGAAGGAATGCTGATTGTATTGCCCGACGAACGCACACCGTCGACAAAGAGATACGTCTCACCGTAGAAATCATTGCCGTTATTTGTGATATTGTACACCACTTTCTGCCATTGGCCGGCAACTGTGGCATCTTCGAGTTTCATTGAATTGACAACAAGATTGTTGCCTTTGGCCGGCTTTATGTTCACAAGCATTTCATCGCCGTTGACAACGAGCTCCACATAGTTGCGGTCGGAATTGTCATCATAAATCCATTCGTCAGCACCAGCCTTACGCGAGATACCGCGAAGGGCGTATGTTCCGTCAGCGATACCTGTCATCTTGACAGTGGCCCCGCAGCTGTAGCGGTTGGCAGGATGGAGCGAGCGTGTTTCAAGGGCGAGCTCGTCGGCAACAACGGTATTGTCGGCAGAAACAAGACGGAAAGCATGCTCTACATCGTACTGATGCATGAGAATCGTACGAAGATTATATGTCAGATTGAGAGAGAATTCACCGTCTGAGTTTTTGCGGATTTTATTCTGGCCGCAACTGAGGGCCGAAATCGAAGCGCGGACAATCTCTTCATCGGGAGTAGTATATGCCGGACGTACGTTGATGCAGACATTCTGACCCATTGAATAACCGTTGGCATCGGTTGAACCGCCGATACCCTGATTGTCGGGAGCCATAACAGTGAGCACAAAGTAGCCGTCGTCCCAGCCGCCCCAGCCCCAGTTGATGTGGTAGAGGCCGTTGCCGTCATATCCGTCGCAAACGAATTCATGACCGCCTGTACGCTCATAGTTGTCGGCGCCCACAAGGATAGGACGTCCGGCGGCGAGCTCGTTATAGAAGAGGTCTTCCCACTCCTGGAAAGTGTAGTTGAGATGATAGCAGTTGTATGCGTCCTTATTATAGCCGAAATAGTTTTTGAGGGCATTGAGAGCATTGACCGAAGTGGCACCGGTGGCACCGGCATAACCCGACTTCATACCGTGGCCGGCATAAAGCATCAGCTGTGCCACGGCCATCTTCGACTCCTGACTTGATTTGCTGTCATATGTGTCAGTCATGGCATCCCAGTTGAACACCACCGGAGGAAGCTCATCGGTCGTCTTGTTGTTGCCCGACCAGTTGTATGTGTATGAGGGAATTGTAGCACAGGCATCCTGCGGCCATTTCCAGTAATACATAATCTGTGTCGTAGCAGTGGCGACGCAGCCTGTAGCACTGTGTTCATTGTACTTGCCGCTGTTTTTGTCGATATACGACGGTGTCATGAGGTTATAGGGGTCACCCTGATTCCATTTGCTCTTCACAAGCGGTTCGATTGCCTTCTTGTCGGCCACGCGGGCCACAGTGTTGGCTTTGAGAGCTTTTTCCTGAGGTATACCTGCCTCAATGCCCTCAATGGCATTATCGAGAGTCTCGAGCCAGTATTTGAGCGGTTCGGGCATGTTCTCGGGGTCAAGCGAGCCCTGGTCGGAGTATCCGAGCACGGGCTGGGTGAGGTCGCTGCCCGAGGTGATGATGTAACCCTCGTCACCGTTTATATTGAAGGCATAGAAGCCGCGGCTCTGCATTGCCTTCTTAAGAATCATTTTTTTGCCGGCGATACGGCGCACGGACGACTGCGAACTGTTCTCCTGCAGGAACTTGCCGGCATTGGCCAAAGCCTGCTCTTCGGAAATGGCATCGGCGAATGCCATTGAGCATCCGGCGGCCATAAGAAGTAGTGTGGTAAATATTCTCATAGTATAAAGCTGATTAGCTGTATTTATTTAACAATTGTCTTTAAGGAAGATTTATGTGATGCCGAAGAGAGGCGACATATATGCACGCCCGGTTCGAGTGTCAATGAAGTCTTGCCGGAAGCGAGACTCCGGCTATCCTCGAGAACACCGGCTTCGTTGTATATCATGAGGAGTGAATCTTCTGCACAGTCTACAGTAAGCTCACAGCCGCTAAGGCTCATGCGGCACTTGTCTGCTGCGACCGCATTTTCAACGCCGGCGCCTTCTGCAGTGAAAATAACATTATGGAACTGAATGCCTGCGCCACTGAACTGTACGTACACATCGTGTACTCCGGTCAGCGCCTTGTTCATATCCACCTTTGCATCCTGCCATTCTTTTGAAAGGAAACCGGCACTGCGTCCGAGCAAAGTCTCATCTGCTATAGAGTCGGCATAAACCTTTATATACGAACGAGAAGCGGTGGCATTTACGCGCACAATGGCCTGATTCAGCCCTTCGCTGCCGAAATCGACATTGCGGAAACAGATATACCCGTTTGTGAGAGCTGTAGGAGTAGTATTGGGAGTTGTGCCGTCGGCAAGTTCGTCATCGAGCTGTGTGAACTGGATTTCATCAAAATACTTCGCCTCAAGCCCCTCCCCGGCATTCTTAATGAACTGACGGTTGACATGTGCGTTGAAAGCCACCGACACTGCCGTCGACGAGCCGAAAGCATCGTTGTTGACATCTTTCTCGCTGTCACCTTCCATGCGTTTGAGGCTTTCGTCGGTCTTTGTGAGCCATGCCGACCAGATTACGCCCTTGCTCGTACGGTTCTGATAGGCATGCCATGCGTTTTTCTCAAGCCAGAGCATCGGCTCCTCCAGATGCTGCGACTCGGCATAAGCACGCACATAGCGCATAAGTATGCCCTTGAAGCCGCAGAGGTCGCCGTTGACAGTCTGACAGACACTGATTATTTTGTTGCTGTTTGTAAGGTGGTCGCGCGAACGCTCATATATTTTTTTTGCGTCCTGAATATACATTTCGTCTTTTGTGAACTGATAGAGGGCCACAGCCGCACCGAGCATAGTACCCTGATTGTAGGTCGATACCCAGCGGTTGCCGCCCGATTCCATAGTGCCGTCACTGTTCCATGCACGGCAGTCCCATACTTCGCCGGTGTTTTCGTTGAAAAGCAGCTTGCGCTGTCCTGCGTAAATCGAAAGAGCTTTGGTGTACCACGATTCATCGCCAGTGAGCTCGCCCAGATAGCAGGCGGCGACGGTTGCCGGACAGTTGATGCAGGAGTTTGTGGCCAGTTTGTTTTCCTGACTCTGTTTCCATATGAGGGTGCCGAAACGCTGATGCGCACGGTTGTACATGCGTGTATAATTGTCTTTTGCCTTGGCAAGATAATCTGCTACACCGAAATACTTGTACGCACGGATACATGCGAGCACCATCCAGGTTATATCATCGTTGAAATCGTTGCCGCTCCAGTCCTGGCCGTTGCGCTGCAGGAAATTGACATAGAGCTCATGGAAGATTTCTTTATAGCGGAGGTCGCCGGTTGTGGCGAAAGCGTCGAGAATAGTCTCGAACATCTCGGCATCGCCCCACCATCCGCCGCCGCCAAGCACATGACCGGTGTTCGCATCATGATAATACTGACCCAGAAAACCATCCATTATGGCATCACGGACAGAAGCATCATATGCTGCCGGGACAGCTGAATCCTCAGTGAAAGTAAATATAGTGCTCGCCGGGTCGGCGCTCTCTTTTTCCAAAAATGCAACAGAAGCGCCTTCATCAGCTGACGATACCGACAGACAGAAATCCGGTTTCTGAGCCGAAACAATCCTGTAGCCGTCGCCGGCCTCTTCAAGGTTCCAGCGCGTCAGCATCACACTATATGTGCGCTGATTGGCGAGAGCTCCCGAATTGAGTCCGTTCAGGCCCAGATAATTCTCTGTATATATGTTCACAAAACCATAGGTACCATCATCATGCTGCACGAACCTCCACCGTTGCGCGGGCACTTCCGTGTCTGTCCACATCACTACATTGCTGCCGCTCTTCGGCTCGGCATTCTTTACAAACAATGTTTTGCCGCCATGGGATATGGTGTAAACTTTACCGATTTCAAGAGCAGACGCACCTAAAAATACAGACAATAATAATAATGAGTATAATAATCTCTTCATAAGCTATTTATAATTATTGAATTATGGGGAAATATTGTTTTTTTGAAAAAGGGAGCACCGGGAATCCGGTGCTCCCTCTCTTACGGAATGTATTGAATTAATGTATGGGAATCAGATGACGATTACCATTCGCGGTTCTGAACGCACTGTTTGTTGCGGTTCACTTCCTGCTGGGGAATGGGGAGGAAGCTCATACGCTTTGTGAACACACGCTCCTGCTGCTTAACTCGTTTGTAGAAGTTCACGTTCTTGTTCTCGTCGGTCTGGCCTACGTTGTTGATGTTGAAGCCGGTCATTGCACCGCCTTCACCGCCTTTGTGATATGCGGGATAAATCCAGCCGTCGGTCATCTCTGCACCGCCGCGCCATGTGCCGTCGGCCACACTCCAGCGACGTACGTCGAAGTAGTGCTTGTTCTCGTAGGCAAGCTCGAGGATACGCTCGCGATAGATAGCCTTGAGCACAGTTTCCTGGTCGTAAGCGGGAAGAATCACCTTGTCCTGCTTGCGGATGTCCTTGCCTGTGTCGCCTGCGTTGAGGCCGTACTGGGCGATACCCGCACGGCTGCGGATTTCGTTCACATACTTCAGCGCTTCTTCAAGTTCACCGAGCTCGGCACAAGCCTCGGCATAGTCGAGGTAAACTTCTGCAAGTCGGTATTCGCAGCTCATATCCCAGTTGGACTGCTTCTCGTAGTAGTTCTTGCGGACAATCGTACCGAAGATAGGATAGTCGTGGGTCTTGCCGTCGGCACCCGAGTTGCCGTTGAACTGCATCTGAACGGCTGCACCACCCTGGAAGTTCCAGGGACGGTTCTGGAATGTAACAGCCAGATAGAAACGGGCCTCGCGGTTATAGAACTGCTTCATGATTGAAGTAGGACCGGTATAGGAGACTGCACCGCCCGACGAAGCGGGTTTGAAATACTCGTAGCCCGAAATCGGGTCACGGTACGCAGTGGTCTGGATAATAGCCTTGGCACCGCGTACGTCCGTGGGAGGATTATCAGTGTCGTAAGTGAAGTAGTCAGGGTCTTTATCAATGCTGAGACCCTTGTTTGTGAAGTAAAGGTCGACGAACTCAAGAGGAATGGTGAGTGCGCCGGCACCCTTGTCGTAGCTCGAGGGGAGACCCGAGAAACGGGGTTTCATAGCGTATACTTCCTTGCTGGCGCTGGTACGGCCGTAAATCAGCTCCTCGTTGGTCGAGGTACCCATGCTGGCGAAGAACACAGATTTGAAAGGACATGCGGACGAGAGGTCGGAGGTCATGTGGTCCTGCGAGTCACGGAGAACAAGAGAGTACTTGCCGCTGTTGATGATTTTGAGGGCCTGAGCCTTGAGGTCGCGCCACTTCTGCTCGTCGCGGGCTGAGGGGAAGAGCATGGAACCGTCCGGATTGAGCAGTTCCTGGCAATACTTATCACCGTTGTAGAGATAAGATGCACGGAAGAGGTAAGCGTCGCAGAGGAGCATTTCCACAGCTTCCTTGGTGAAGCTGCCCTTGTTCTTGTCATCGTATGCACCGTCGGCACCGAACGACGACATGAGCACATTCTGGTCGAGAACGGCCTTGAACTCAGATATGATATAGTCGAAGCACTCGTCCACGGTGTTGCGCGGAACCTGATAGAGCGAAATGGGGTCGTCGTTCGAGCTTACGCGGTCGCCCATCAGAGGCACGGGACCGAAGAGTTTAACAAGGTTGAGGTAGAAGTATGCACGGAAAGCACGGGCCTCGGCCTTGGTGATTGTCTTTTCTTCATCCGACATGGGGTCGCACTTGTCGACATTTGCCATGTAGATGTTGCAGTTGGTGATACCGATATAATACTGCTTCCAGAGACGCTCCACAAAACCGGTCGAAGGAGTAAGAGAGCCTTGCACGATATCGTGTGTCTCCACCCAGTCCCAGGGGAGGTAGCCCTCGATAGAGCCGCCGTTCCAGTACATGGCGGTGTTGCCGGCGTAGCGGTTGGTGCAGTCAGGATAGAATGAGTAGATATTGGTAAGCCAGCCGAGTGTCATGCCGCGGTTCTGGAAGATGTCATCCAGAGTAGTGGCGTTGTTGGGCACGTCGTCGAAGTAGCTGTCGCACGAGGGGAGAGATACCATACCGGCGGCAAGAAGTGCTAATCCGATTATTTTATTTTTCATAATATTCAAGTCTGTTTAGAGGTTGAAGTTGACACCGATGGAGAAGGTGCGTACGTTAGGATACGAAATACCGTTCGATGTGTTGAGCTCGGGGTCCCAGAGTTTGAATTTGCTCCAGGTGAGCACATTCTCGCCCATGAAGTAGAAGCGGCCGCCTTTGAAGATGGTCTTCTGCCATGCCTTGGGGAAGTAGAACGAGATAGTGAACTGTTTGAGACGGAGGAAGCTCATGTCTTTCTTCCACCATGTGCTGGTCTTGAAGTTGTTCTCGTTCGAGGGGTCGGTAGAGCCCCATGCCAGACGGGGATAGAATACATCGGTATACTCCGGATTCTCGGAGTCCCAGCGGTCGCTGATGTTGCTGTAGAGTGTACCGCCGCCGCTCGAGCTCTGGAAAGGCCTGATACCGTTGCCTGAGAGCAGACGGTCGGCCTTTGCGGTGCCCTGGAAAAGAACACCAACGCCGACGTTCTTGAAGCGGAAGTCACCGCCGAAGCCGTAGTAAAGTGCGGGGAGGTCACCGCGCGAGATGCATGTCTGGTCGTAGTCGTCGATGTGGCCGTCGCCGTTGAGGTCCTTGTACATGATGTCGCCGGGTTTGACGAGCTGGCCGGGATAAGTCTCGCCGAACTGGGTGATGTTGCGTTCTTTAATCTGCTCTTCGCTGGTGTAGAGACCCTCTGCGATATAGCCCCATGCTGCGAGCACATTGTGGCCGCGGCGGTCGAGCCAGGGATAAGCGGGGTCTGCCTGAGCGTTCTCGACAACCTCGTCTTTGTTGTATGTCATATTGCCGCGGAGCGAAATCAGCCAGTCGTCGCCGAAGCGGTGGGTGTACTCGGCCGAAATTTCGAAACCTTTGTTCTTCACGACACCTACGTTGGCATAGGGGTTGGCCTCGAGACCTGCGAGGAAGGGAAGGTCGGTACGCTCTACGAAGATGTGGTCGCGTTTCTCCTTGAAGAGGTCGACTACGATGCTGAGGTCGGTGTTGAAGAGGTTGAGCTCGATACCGAGGTCCTGCTTGTGTACGCGCGACCACATAGGCTCGTAACCGTAGGAGCTGTAGTGCCATTGGCCGTTTGCGCCGTTGCGTGTCCAGTAGTTGCTGAAACCGATGGGGTCGACGCTGGCGAGCTTGGCGAAGTATGTGAAGCGGCCGTTCGAGGAGTCGTTACCTACGATACCGTAAGAGTAACGTACCTTGAAGAACGAAATCACGTTGCTGAGCGAACCCCACCAGGGTTCGTTAGAGGGTACCCAGCCTGCAGCTACTGCAGGGAAGAAACCGAAGCGATGGCCCTTGAGGAAGTTCTCAGAACCGGTGTAACCGCCGTTGAATTCTACGAAGTAGCGGCTGTTGAAGTCATAAGAGGCACGGAGTGCGACGCTCTGCTGCTTGTGGGGCAGC
Source organism: uncultured Muribaculaceae bacterium (assembly GCA_910587355.1). GTDB lineage: Bacteria > Bacteroidota > Bacteroidia > Bacteroidales > Muribaculaceae > CAG-873. The sequence goes on along the minus strand of CAJUKF010000013.1, from coordinate 36,079 downwards.
GTGTCGAAGAGGTTGCTGTCGTTTGCGTCGAGATAATTGCGCATGGTGAAGAGGGCCATGGCGCTTACATTGTGCTTCTGAGCGAACTGACGGTTGTAGGTAAGAGCGGCTTCGAGGTAGAATGTACGGTAAACCCACTTCTTGGATTCAACCGACATGCTCTTGTTGCCTTTGTACTTCTCGGCGAGAAGTATGTTGCCGTCTTCACCGTAGAGGAATTCGTCGTTTACCCATGTACCGGTGACGGGGTCCTGGGTAGCGGTGATGCCCCATGTGCTGTCGTCCACCTTGTAGTGGATTTCCTGATTGGCCTTCACGTCGAAGGAGATGAGGGCGCGTGCCTCGAGACCTTTCGACCAGTTCCAGAAACCGAGGTCCTGGGTAAGCTTGAGGTTGGTGTTCACCTGAGTGCGGTTCTGTGTCTGATAGCCGCGGCGGGTAAGGGTGACCCAGGGAGAGTCGAGCTCGCGGTTGTCGGGCGAGATACCGGGATTCTCACCGTTGGGATACTGCACGGGATAGATAACGGGGTTGGTCTGCATGGCCTTGCCGAAAATCGTGCCGATGCTCTGCTCGGGATAGTTGCCGCCGGTAATCCAGCCGCTAACACCGATATCCACCTTGGTGGTCTTTGTAGCCTTGAGGTTGATGTTGGTGAGGAAGTTGTAGCGGTCGTAGGTGATTTCGGAAGAATAGTCCTGAGCGGGGTCTTTCTTGGTCATACCTTTCTCGTTGTAGTACGAGAGAGATACGTAGTATGTTGCATTGGGAGCACCGCCGCGGATATTGACGTTGTAGCGTCCGTTATATCCGTATTTGTGATACATCTCGTTCATCCAGTCTACGCTGGGGTAGAGGTATTTGTTGATTGTGGGGTCGCCGGCTACGGAATTGGCATATTCCTGCTCTGCGGGGGTGAGAGGATAGCCGTTTGCAATCTTGGTGTTGGTGATATAGTTAGGCTTGTAGTAAACCGAGCCTTTTGAGTTCATGTAGGCCTCGTTCACAGCTTCCATATATTCAACGCCGTCTACGAGCGAAGGAATTTTGGTGAGCTGGGTGATGCCCTGATAGATATCGAAGGAGAATTTGGGAGTGCCTACAACACCGGGCTTGGTGGTGATGATGATGACACCGTTACCGCCGCGCACACCGTAAACGGCTGTCGAGGCAGCGTCCTTGAGCACGGTGATTGACTCGATATCCTCGGGGTCGAGCTGCGAGAAGCTGCGCTCGATACCGTCGACGAGTACCAGAGGACCTTCGTTGCGGTTGGTAAGAGTGGAGAGACCGCGAATCCAGATGTCGGCATCGTCCTGACCGGGAAGACCGGTACGCTGAACGGCTACGACACCGGCTACACGGCCGGCAAGTACGTTGGTCATGTTGGCCACAGGAGCTTTCACGTGCTCCATTTTGAGTGTGGACTGGGCACCGAGTACTGATATTTTTTTCTGAGTTGAATAACCGGTCACGACGAGTTCGTCGAGAGCGCTTACGTTTTCTTTAAGAATAAAGTCGAGTGTGGTGCCGTTTACTTTCTTCTCTTCTGTCTCGAAGCCGATGTAGCTTGCGGTGAGAGTGGCGCCACGCTTGATGGAAATGTTATAAGTACCGTTGACATCGGTTACAACGGCGTTCTTGGGGTCGTCTTTCTGCACGACGGACACGCCGATAAGGGGTTCGCCTTCCACATCCTGCACACGACCGGTGACTTTCAGGATTTCGGCATAACCCGGCACTGAAAGGAATATCGCTATGAGCAAAGCGATATATTTAATCCCTGATGCACTGATTTTTACCATGTTTAAGAGGTCTTTGATTGGTTATCTGGTTACTTTTCCTTAGGAATAGTAAAAAGCGGGCCGGCGCCGGTCTGACGCCGGCCCGCTGTATGGAAATGAGTGGAGGTGCTTATTTAACAACTACCTTGGCTGTGGTCATAGCGCCATCGGTAGCGACAGCTACGATGTAGAGACCTGCAGCGGGAGCGGCTACAACAGCTTCGGGAGCGCTGACGGTAACAGAAGCTACCTGAACGCCTGCAGCGTTGTAAACATTGATTACAGAAGCTTCGCCGAGACCGGCAACAGTGATTTCACCGTTGGCAGCGGCTACGCGTACGCTTGCTTCGGGAGCGGCAGCAACTACGTCTTCAACACCGGTGAGGGCGAAGTCGGAAACTGCAACAGTTGCGAGAACGGGATAATAGTAAAAAGCGGGCCGGCGCCGGTCTGACGCCGGCCCGCTGTATGGAAATGAGTGGAGGTGCTTATTTAACAACTACCTTGGCTGTGGTCATAGCGCCATCGGTAGCGACAGCTACGATGTAGAGACCTGCAGCGGGAGCGGCTACAACAGCTTCGGGAGCGCTGACGGTAACAGAAGCTACCTGAACGCCTGCAGCGTTGTAAACATTGATTACAGAAGCTTCGCCGAGACCGGCAACAGTGATTTCACCGTTGGCAGCGGCTACGCGTACGCTTGCTTCGGGAGCGGCAGCAACTACGTCTTCAACACCGGTGAGGGCGAAGTCGGAAACTGCAACAGTTGCGAGAACGGGATACTTGTATTCGCCTGTACCCATTGCCCATACGTTGTCGAAGTCCCAGCCGATAGCGGTGTAGGTATTCTGAGCTGCAAGGGTGTTGGGGTTCTGAGCGGTAGCTGCCTCTACTACACCGCCTTCTGCGGTTTCGTGGTTGGCGGGCCAGTCCTGATTATTCTCGGCATTCATTACAGCAGTCGAGTTGTAGATGTTGCCTGTGAAGTTGACAATAGCATTGGCATTCTCACCGGCGCCGTTACCGGCGATGAAGGGAGCTGCATACTTGGGAGTACCGGTGCCCTGGGTCGAGCAGTCGCCGATAGATACGCAGTTCTTGATTGTCACGGTGCTGTTGGCCTTGTCGATAAGACCGATGAAGCCGCCGGTCCAGCCGCGGAAGGAAGCAGAAGCGCTTACATTGGAGAGACAGTTCTCGAGGTTGCAGCCGCCTTCAAGTGTGCAGCCGAAGTAACCGCCGACCTGCGAGCTGCCGTAAACAGCGCCTACAGCGTAGCAGTTCTTCATTTCGATGCCGTCGGCGTCGCCGGCCACGAGACCTACGTGGTCGTTACCGGTAACCTGACCTACGAAAGCTACATTCTCGATATAAGCGGAACCGCCGCCGATAATACCGATATGCTTAACGCCGCTGAGACCGCCGTTGATGTTGAAGTCAACGAATGCGATGTTCATGATTTTAGCGCCTGAAGTCTTACCGAAGAGACCCTTGTCGGAACCATCAGTAAAGGTGAGCTTGAGGTTCTTGACAGCATGTCCCTGACCGTCGAGTGTGCCGGTGAATGCCGAGTTGCCATCGTTGCAGAAACCGGCGAATTCAACGCCTGCGAGGTCGATGTCGGCACCGAGTTTATACATGCCGCTGGGGTTCTTGCGGATGTTGAGGAACTGCTCTACGGTGGTGATGACAGTCTCGGCACCGCTTACAGATACGTTTACATCAAATGTATTGCGGCCCTCGAGATTGAAGAGTCCGCTGATAGCGGCGTCGAAGCCGACCTCGAATGTAGCTGTACCGGCACCATTGGGGAGTGCACCGGATTCGTTGCCTACGTAGATTGCATTTTCTTCGGGGAAGATAGTTGCGTACTGCTCACCCGATGTCTGGGTAAGTGTCACGCTCTGGCCCCATGAACCGATGAGACCTGCGTAGCTCCAGAATTCGGTACCTTCGATATATACGAGGTTAACGCCGTCTTCGCTGGGAAGATTGAAAATCTGAGTAGTCAGAGGAGCTTTCATCCATGAGAGTACGGGGAGCATGCTGCCCTCTGAACCATCGAGGAATTTCCAGTCGTTGGTGAAGTCGAGGCCGAGAGTGCCTTCACACCATGCCTGGCTGCGTACTTCTTCTGCAGTTGCAAGAGCGCCGGCCTGGCTGTCGGCAGCGCCGCCGGGTACGTTCACACCGTTGATGAGCGAGTAGTCGGTGATATAGTTGTTCTCGAGACCGCATTCACGGTCGTACTTGTTGACGATAGTACCGTCGTTCTTGTTGGCGTTGGTGTAGTAAGCGGCTGCACCGAGGCAGTTCTTGACAGTCACGCCATTGTTGTCGAGCAGCGAGATGATGCCCGAGAGGTTGGTCGAACCGCCGAGACCGGTTACAGTACCGGAGAATACGCATTTCTCGATGAGACCCGAGATACCGCAGCCTACGATACCGGCGGCCTGATACGAACGGGTGTAAATCTGTGCGTTGGCGAGGCAGTTTACGATAGTTGCGTCGTTGTTGATTTTACCGCAGATTGAAGCCACGTGGTCGCGGCCCTGGATGTATGAGTTGCATACAACAACGTTGCTGATGACACCGTTGGCTGTTGTTTCGCCTACAACGGCTGCAACGTCGGCGTTACCGATGATGTTGAAGCCTTCGAAACCTACGTTCTTGATGAATTCACCGCCGAATGTAGCAAAGAAGGCTGCCTTGTCGGTGTCCTTGTTATCGTAGGATACGTTGCGGATGAAGTGGCCCTGACCGTCGAGTGTACCGGTGAAGTTCTGGATAGGTTTGAACTCTACACCTGCCATATCGATGTCGGCAGTGAGCTTGAAGTTGCCGGCGGGGTTCTCTCTGAATTTCTCCACGTCTTCAACAGTAGCGATAGTGCCGTCGAAGCCCTGAGGATTGAGTACAAAAGTGAGAGTGTAGCCTGCGCAGAATGCATCGCCTTCGGTGGTGAGGGTAACAGTAGCTGTACCTTCTTTCTCGAAAGAAATGGTTGTGCCGTCCAGAGCTACAACAGAAGCATCGTTGGTGGCGATTTTCACCTCACGGCCGAATGTGCTGACAGGAGCAAGGTCAAGCTTATTGCCTACATATACTACAGCGGGAACTGTTGTTGTGTGGATGTAGTCACCGGCAATGGGCAGAGTCATGCCTGCGAGCACGGGATAGTTGCCTGTGTTGAGGTTCCATGCTGCACCAAAGCTGAGGCTCTCGTAGGTTGAAGCTTTCTTCAGGTCCGCAGCAGGAGTGATGATACCGTTGTATTCAACGGGCATACTGCTCTGGTCGACAACAGAACCGTCGTTACGGTTGATAATCACTGTAGCGTCGGAGGTAAGGTTGTCTGAAGAGACAAGAATCGAGTTGTCATTGTAGGTATTACCTACGATACCGTAAGTATTACGGCCTTCAATAAGACCTGTAAGCTTGCGGGCAGCGTTGACATTGTTCTTAACAGTTGTTGTACCGTCTTCAACGAAACCGACAATACCGCCGCAACCGCCATATGCGCCTACATAAGCTTCACCGATGAAAATGTTGTTGGAGATAGTAACTGTACCTTTGGTCCAGCCAACGATACCGCCTGCCTGATATTCACGAGAATAGACATACGCAGCCGAGAGACAGTTGGTTACAGTGGCTTCGCCTTCACCGGCATCACCGGCAACACCGCCGACGTGGTCACGGCCGTTAACATAACCTGATGTGAACACATTGTCAACAACACCACCGTTGAATACACGGCCGACTGCAATACCTACATGGTCGTTGGCACCGGTGATGTTGGCTTCAACAATACGTACATTCTTGATTGTACCTGTAGATGCGCCGAAAAGGCCCATCCACCCTGCATAGGAAGTGTTGGTAAGACCTTTGATAGTGTGGCCTTTACCATCGAAAGTACCGGTAAAGGGAGTAACATCGTTACCGATAGGAGCCCATTCACCAGAGAGTTCGATGTCGGCGGTAAGTTCATACTCGCCAGCGAGGTCGTTGCCCATAGCTGCGAGGCCTGCAGCGTCGCTGATAGGAGTAACCGCGAAGGCACTCATCGACGTTGCAAAGGCTGCTGCCAGTGCTACGAAACCTTTCAAATGTAAATGCTTTACCATGATTGATAAGGTTTTTTTGTTAATAATGTTGGTTTGTTTATTTGATTAATAATCTTTTCGATACTGATTGCACGCGTGTGCCGGCGCAGATGCCGGTGATGCGGTAGAGATAGAGACCCTCCCCGAGAGTGAAGGTCACATGGGCACTGTATTCGCCGGCATTGCCGCCGTTGACGGGCAGCGCGATGCTCCGGAGAGCCTTGCCGGCCATGTCGTACACCTCGAGAGTGAGGGCCGACGTTCCTTCGGGCACACGGTAACGCACTTCGGCCTCACCGTGGCAGGGGTTCGGATAATTGCCCAGAAGTTCTATGCCGTTGCCGGCGGAAACGCTTATCTGGTCAACGCCCGACTCTTCTTTGACATGCCCGTAGAGGGCGAATTCATAGATTCGGGCCGTGTTGCCACCATTCTGCTCGCCGGCTGCGACCTGAAGACGGAAACGGCGTGCGGTGACAGGATTCACCGAAGCGGTGACATAGTTGTCGCTGTTCGATGAGATGTCGCTGATGTTTTTCCATGCTCCGCCATCGTAGTACTGCACCTTGAAGTCGCGGGTAATCATTCCGAGACCTTCGATGCCGGCATTGAGGAGAGCCCAGCGGTTTACAACCACATCATCGTTGAAGCGGTACTCGAGCCATGAGTTGGCTGAGGTGGAGCACCATTTGGTGGAGACTTCGCCATCGTTAGCCTTCGCAGGCGCTTCGCTGGCATTGACTGAACCGTTTGCAGTCACATAGTCGGGGATAAGACGTCCTCCGGCGAAATCGACGGACGTCCCCAGTTCATCGGCGGTCGGATAAGTGTGGATTTCCGATGCTGCACGTACATCGTCGTGATTGTTGTCACTCAGAGTAGCCGCAATCAGATAAAGTCCCTTGCTGTCGGGCAGGGTGATTTCATCCACACCCTCCGGAAGTGCCAATGCGTACTTATATATATATAGGAAACCGAATGTCTCGTTTTTGCCCGTAGTCACATTATGGCTGTGCGTGGCAGTGAACGCAACTTCGTCGCGGCGGTACTCGGCACCGAAGTTGAATGCTGTCTTGGCCTGGCCGACATAGCCGCCGTAATAAGGCACATTGAGCGTTGCTTTTTCATCACCGAGAGTGAATACGGCTTCGCTGCCGGCCTCGTCGGTGGAAAGTGCGAGGATATAGAGCTTGTTGTCGTTCTTGCCGCGGTTGAGTGCGAGCTTCTGACCATGACAGCTGAGAGCGTTCATGGCACCGCGCTCACGGCTGCCGATTGTGAAACTTACATCGCCGGCTGTAAGATTGTCGCTGAGGAGTTCTGCCGGGAAAGCCTTGACAATGCCTTTGGTAGCATCGGTGACAGCACTGTTGGCACTCATCATATCGGTGTCATAGTCGAGGGTTACATACGACGAGGAAGGAAGTGCCGTTTCAATCTGTGCCGCAGGCGATGCGAGACGCACTGCGAACGTCTTGGGCTGATAGTGACCGATAGCGAATGTCATTGACTTGCCGTCGTGGCTTACGGGAGCTGCCTCGGGAAGGTCTTCTTCGATGCCGTTTACCTCGCGCACGCTCGTAATGGCGGCCGGGAATTCAATTTTCACGTCCGAGCGGTCTGCGCCGGTGAGTTCGTAAACACGTACGATGTATTCGTCGCTGAGTTCGGCTTTCTTAAGAGCCTTTACAGCTACGTCGGGAGTGTTAAGACTTGCGAAAGAGAATGTCTTGCCCATAGCGCCTTCGTGCTTAGGAGCCTCGAAAGCCATAAGGGGCTGATTAAGCATAGCAGCCTGCTGCTGTGTGGCCGCGCTCCATGGTCCGCGGTGGGGGAAGAAGGCCACTTTGAAATGGTGGTCACCCAAATCCTGAAGCTGCTGGTAAGAATAGTTGGATGCACGGGGAGTGTGAATCAGCGAGAGACGCAATGTTCCTGCCGAAGGCATGTCCCAGCCGTATTTGCAGTCGTTGAGTATCGACAGGCCGTCGCCGCCGGAAGTAGACATATCGGCCCACTGATGGCCCTGCATCTCATAGTGCTGCGAAGTGCGGAGGCCACGGGTGATTGTACCGAGCGAAAGGTCATAAGTCGTTTTGGTCGCACTTGTGCGCACGGGCACGTTGAGCTTAAGCAATGTGTTGCGTGAATTCCAGTCGACCTCGTTAACCATGTCGACACGGTCGTTGAGTGCATTCACAATCAGATAATGTACAAAAGAACTGCCGTTCTTTGTGCGCGACACACGAATCGACTTACGGAGCGGTCCGTCTTCGGCAACACGTATATCGACGTTTTCGTCTACTGTAGCAATTACATTTCCGGCCACTGTCTCATAAGTTATTTCCCATGCGGGCCAGGAGTTGGATGTATCATCGAGCATCACAAGCGAAGCATAGCCCATAAGAAGACGGTTGTTGACGATGTCGAAGATATTGCAGTCGCCTTTAGCATTCAGACTGTAGCGGTAAACACCATTGGAAATCTGCATGGCATCCTTGTCAAGAACGAGGTCGGATGTAAGTGTGCATTTCTCACCGGGACGAACATCGTAAACTGCATAGCCGAGAGAAGGGACAGTCGCTGCAAAAGCGATTGTAGCAGTCGATGTCTGTTCGTCATAACCGGCGACTTGAGCGAGCACTTCCTTGCCGTCCGGTCCGAAAACACGCACGCCGTCGGGACGCGATGCGCAGCTGATTTCTGCTTCGGCCACATCCGTACGCTCGAACGAAAGCGGATTATATAATATAATAGGTGTGCCCTCAGTGCGGGTATCGAGCGATGCGGCGAATGCACCGGCAGCGTTGACGAATGCGTCACCGAAAGTTTTATTGGCCAGCGAATATTCGTTCTGTGAGTAAATATAAGCCTTAGGTATAGATGTACCAGTGATACCGTCGTGATGAGCCTGCCAGAGGTGATTCATCCATGCATCACGCAGCGTTTCTGTAGGATAAGCGGAAGCACCGAGCCACTCGGCTGCTACAGAAGCTTTCTCGGCAGCGTCGGCGAGGAGTTCATTGCGGCGGTTCCAGCGTTTCAGTACTGCCTGAGAGGTGTATGCACCCACACCATGCACGCGCATAGGGAGCTCGTCATTATGAATCTTATATTTTTCATTTTTATAGAGAGCGAGATGCTCGAAAACCTCGTCGGGCGTAGCAAGCTTTACTTTCACCGGGCCTTCCGATGCCACGCTGTAGTTGAGCCAGTAGGGAGTATTTTCTCCGTTGCTGCCGGCATTATCGTGAAGACCGCCGCCACGGTCGCTTCGAGGACCGACATAGCGGATTTCGGCTGCGACGCCATATTTATTATAATTGTCGGCGATGATTCTTTCCATCTCGGCGTCATTCGCCATATCCTTGTTATATTCCTCATGGGCATCATAAGGACGAGGCTTGTAAACCGCATAAATCTGCGAGCCGTCGACACCCTGCCAGATACCGAAATTAGGGAGACTGTTGTAAATCGCCGAGCCCCATGAAAGTTTCTGTGAATGAAATCCTTTCATGCCACAATGCGCCGCGAGCGACGGAAGCGAGTAAGGGAAACCGAAGCAGTCGGGAAGCATGATGTCGCGGCCACCACGCACACCGAACTCGTTTTTGAAGAATACAGCACCGTAAAGCCAGTTGCGCATGATGGACTCAGCCGACGAGACCATCACGTCATTTGCATCGACACTGCCGCCCGAAATATTCCAGCGTCCTGCATCGATATATTTTTGCAGACGGGCATATTGTGCCGGATAATACTCCCGCATCCATTTGTAGCGGATAGCACCTTCGAAGTTGAAGCGGAAATTGGGATACTTGTCAAGCAGCGCCAGATTCTCATTCAGCGTATTTTTCACATACTGGTCGATAGTAGTCACAACGTCCCAGTTCCACTGAGTATCAAGGTGAGAATCGGGAATAAACAAAAGAGTTTTGCTATCGGCCTGCGAAAAAGCAGGGAGGCACGACAACAATAAACAAGCAAGGCTGATTTGAGGTTTTTTCATCAGATATATTAGGCTCTGTTTTTAGCATCTTTTTACGGGCTCAAAATTACGTGTTATTAAAAATAGCGCATTACGCCACAGCGTCACAATATACTTGATTTTTGTCATTTATTTATAAAAAATGTTGTTTGTCGCAAATTATGAATGTTTTGTCATTAATCAGCAGTCTGCGAATCCAACCTTGCGGCAAATTATAAGCCACAAATATGTTCTGAATTTTGACAGTATGGAATAATGTCATTAAATTTGCAATCAGAAAAGCCACAACATCCATGAAGACTAAAACCGAACACTGCCAAAGCCCCCATAAACCAGCGGATTATGTCTGCGCGCACAGTTATACCACCCTGATATGCGGCATAATCATGACACTCATGAATACTCTGCACGCGTCAGCCTATACACCCGACATATTCAGAGCTTCAAATACAGAATCACTATCAAACAATTCTGTATTAATGATGGCGCAGGATGACAAAGGCTTAATGTGGCTTGGCACTTATGATGGCCTCAACCGCTACGACGGCAAAAGCATACGCGTATTCAGATATGAGCTCGACAACCCCAAATCACTGTCGGGCAATGTAATCAACGAGTTACACAAAGCCGAGAAAGGTTTTCTCTGGGTACTGACAACGATGGGTCTTGATAAGTTTTCCACAGGACGCCTCAGCGCCGAAGAACACTACAGCGAAATACGCGGGGGCCGACACACTCTGGTAAGCGACACACTGGGCCATGCCTTTGCTATATCCCCCGAGAGCAAGTTCATGTATTACGACCCGGTAATCAAGGAATTCAGGACTCAGGTCAAACCGGCATGGGTAGGCAACCTCGGGTATTGCAAGGGCGTAATGGCAGGAAACAATACCCTGTGGCTCTTTCCTGCAGAAAACTTCGCCTACAAAATTCACTTCGATTTCTCCGGAGGCTACACTCAGCAGCAGGCGCACTTCACATGGCAGAAAGTAAAACTCGGAGAAGAGAAAATCACCGGGGCATTCGAATCACCACGCGGTTTTTATATTGTCAGCGAAAACGGCAACCTCAGCCACCACGACGAAATATCACGAAATGTACGGCTCATACGCAATATAAAACCCGAGATTGAACGCTATGGCAAAATCTCAAACATCGTACCTTTCGGCAACGACATAACAATCAGCTTTGTAAGCAATGGAGTAATGCGTCTTTGCTCCGACTATGACTATATGCCTGAAATGCTCTTTACAGAAGCCGGCGCATTCAATCTCCTTCACGACAGGCGCCAGCCACTGGTCTGGGTAGCGACGGACGGCCGCGGCCTGTATAAGATGTGTCACATCAATTCGCGCTACAAATCCATCCACTCAACGCAGATTCCCGACCTGACCAAACCAATCAGGACATTTTTCACCGACTCCCACAACAATCTGTGGATTGGCACCAAAGGCGACGGTCTTATAATTCTCAGCAATTATCCCACCTTGCCGCAGGAAGGACAGATTCCGGATTACAGAATAACACGTTACGGTAAAAATCCCGGAACCAAGGGTGATTTGACAACCAATCAGATTTTCGCAATCAAAGAAAGCGTGTTCAAGCCCGGCAGAATCTGGCTTGCAGGCGCAGGTCCGGGCATAGCCTATACGAATAGTCCTGCCGGGGAGATTACCAATCTTGTTCATCCCGAAATAATCGACATCCACGACTTCTTTGAGGCAAGCGACAGCGTCCTGTGGCTTGCATCAAGCACAAGAGGCCTGATAAAAGTAGTGACAGACGGAAATGACAGGGTTCTGAAAACCGACACTTACATATTCCGCCGCAACAAGCATACATGCAATGAAATCTACACGCTTGCATACGATGGCCATAACAGCCTGTACATAGGCTGCCGAGGAGGAATAGGCATACTGCGATTCGACATAAACACCGGCAAATACTACACACTCAACAACATAAACGACCGCATTCCGGGTATCGGCGACATAATAAGCCTCGCATATTCGGGCGACGGCAACCTGTATTTCGGTTCGAGTATCGGCGGCGGCATAGTCGACTGCCGCAATCCTGAAAATCCGGTCCTGACAAAAATTCTCACCAGCAAGGACGGTCTGACCAACGACATGGTACATTCGATTATACCCACCGGAGACGGCAATGTATGGCTGAGCACAAACAAGGGACTCGCGCGATACAACACAAACACTTCAATTCTGCATAATACCAGCGGAATAGCCGGTGACATAAATGAATTCTGCGACAACTCGGGTTATATTTCACCTCAGAACGGCGACCTGATTTTCGGTGCGCTCAACGGCATAGTCTGCGTTAAATCAGATGCCGAAAACTTAATCAACAGCGACGGCACACCCACAGATGTGGTATTCACCGGTCTGTCGGTGAACGGGTCAGACAAGATGCCGGCTCCAGATATAATAAGCAACGGCCTTGTATTCAACCATGATGACGGGGTCATCTCGATTTCTTTCGCCGCACTTGACTATATAACAGGTGATTTCATCAACTACTGGTACAAGCTCGAAGGCCAAAGCGACAAATGGATTAACCTCGGCACGACACCATCGGTGACTTTCACCAATCTGTCACCGGGAAAATACAAACTCCATGTGCGCTGCGAGACCGACGGAGAAAAAACCAACACAAAAGCGTTCGTGCTGCCAATCCAAATCACACCCGTCTGGTACGCCACATGGTACAGCTATTGCCTGTATGTTTTCGTTTTCATTCTCATCATAACACTGATTATCTATCGTTCCCGTTACATATATAATATTAAACGCCATGAACTCGAACGGCGTCTCTACGAAAAAGAGCAGGAGCGCCTTTTCGCCGACCGAAAGGAGTTCTTCACAAACATAACCCACGAATTCTGCTCTCCGCTCACAATGATTCTCGGCATGTGCGATGCCTTGAAAAAGCACGTTGAAACGTCTGAGAATTCAAAATTGAAGCCCTACGTCGATTCGCTCTACGAAAATTCAAAGCATCTGAACGAACTGGTGCAGGAAATCCTCGATGTACGATACATGGAGGAGGACAGTCTCATACACCTTAAGATTCAGCCGATTGCTATCGAGAACGTCTTCAAACGCTGGGTCTACGGCTACGAAGAAATCGCCCGGCAGAACAGCATAAATTTCATCATAGAAGTCGAGCAGCCCGATTTACGCTGGAATACCGATGTATCATGCCTCAGCAAAATCGTAACCAATCTCATGTCGAACGCTTTCAAATACACCCCCTCCGGAGGCGAAATACGCGTATCGGCAAAACAGGCTCCTGACGGCGAACTGCAACTCTCGGTCTACAATACCGGCCAAGGCATATCCGAAGAGAATCTCAAGCTCCTGTTCAACAAATTCGCCGTATTTAATAATGTAGACACCAACGGCTACAGGGCAATGTCGTCGCGTCACGGTCTCGGACTGTTTATATGTCATGAAATGGCCGTCAAGCTCGGAGGCGACATAAAAGTAGACAGCGTCGAAGGCGAATTCGTACGCTTCACCGTCACTCTTCCACCAATGAACGTGCGTCAGGGCAGCAAAGAAGAAGCCACACTGACGCTTCCGGCAGAAAATCCGAGTCAGCTCGTTAACAAACCGGAAATCCTCGTTGTGGATGACAACCCCGACATACTCTGGCTCGTGTCTAACATCCTGTCGAAAGACTATGCCGTAACTTGCGCAGGCAACGGAGCGGAAGCCCGTGCCTCAATCGACCGTCAGATTCCGGCACTGATTATCACTGACATAATGATGCCCGACGAAAACGGTCTCGATTTCATAAAATACATTCGCGATAATAAATTCACCCGCAATCTGCCCATAATTGTCCTTTCCGCGAAAATATCCGAAGAAGACAAAATCGAAGGATATAACGCCGGCGCCGACGCATATGTGACAAAACCGTTCAATGCCGATTTTCTGCAGACCCTGACCGCACGACTGCTGCAGCGCAAAAACGCCGACAAAGACTACTACTGCTCCTCCGAGAGCGCTGTCACCCTCGAGGGAGGCATGGAAATCTCCAACGAAGGAAAACTCTTTTTCGACAACATACGCAAATACATCAGCGACAACCTCGAAGACGAGAGCAAACTCTCACCGGCAGGGCTTGCAGAAGCCACAGGCGTTGACATCCGCACACTATACCGCCGCTTCAAAAAATACACGCCGTACACACCGAGCGAGTTTGTAAAAAAATGCCGCTACGCCTATGGCGCCAATCTCATTCTCACCACTGACCTTACAATTCAAGAAATCATATACCGCATAGGCATGAACAACAAAACAGTATTCTACGCCGACTTCAAGAAGATTTACGGAATGACACCTAAGGAATACCGCAACTCCAAGCAGTAAGCACCCTGCGTCTGCCTTCAGAGACATCTATAGTGATTCGTCTGTTTCCGAGACGAATTAGTAATGAATAATGACAACGCCCGGTTTTTAGCTGTGTTGTCATTATTCATTACTATATTATCAGCAGCACAAACCATAAAAAATTAAATTGAGATTAATTTCGCAACTAAAAAAACCGACAACCTACTATTCCATCACAGCATGAAAGACAAGGCAAAATCAATCATTACGGCATGCGCAGGCTTCGTGTTGGCTGCAAGCGCCTCGGCGGTGACATCGCCCGTCGACTATGTAAACACCCTCATGGGTACCGACTCAAAAATTTCGTTATCAAACGGCAACACAGTTCCGTCGGTAGCCCTTCCGTGGGGTATGAACCAATGGATTCCCCAGACCGGCAAAATGGGCGACGGATGGGCCTACGTTTATAACTCCGATAAAATTCGCGGTTTCAAACAGACTCACCGCCCAAGTCCCTGGATTAATGACTTCGGTCAGTTTGCCATAATGCCCATGACCGGAGGCATTCGTCTTGACGAAGACCGCCGCGCCTCATGGTTCTCACACAAGGCCGAAGACGCCCGTCCTTACTATTACAGCGTATATCTTGCTGATTACGATGTAACAACGGAATTCACCCCCACCGACCGTTGCGCATATTTCCAGTTCACCTTCCCCGAAGCAGACGACAGCTACGTGGTGATTGACGGCTACGACCGGGGCTCATGGATTAAAGTGATTCCCGAAGAAAATACAGTTGTCGGCTACTCGACCCGTAACAGCGGCGGCGTTACAAAAAACTTCCGCAACTATTTTGTAATCAAATTCGACAAGCCCTTCGACAGCAACTGGGTATGGGAAGAAAACGAGCTCCAGCCCGGCAAGACAGAACTCCGCGGCAACCACACAGGCGCTGCAATCGGTTTCAAGACCAGCCGTAAAGAGAAAGTTGGCGCCAAAGTCGCCACTTCTTTCATCAGCCTTGACCAGGCATATCAGAATCTTAAAGAACTCGACGGCAAGTCGTTCGCACAGACCCGCGACGAAGCCAAGGCCCGCTGGAATGAAGTGCTCGGAGCAGTGAATGTCGAAGACGACAACATCGACGACCTGCGCACATTCTACTCATGTCTCTACCGCACGGTCCTTTTCCCCCACAAATTACATGAAGTGACAAAAGACGGCCGCACTGTACATTACAGCCCCGACAACGGCAAAATCGAAGACGGTTATTTCTATACCGGCACTGGTTTCTGGGATACATTCCGTGCTCTCTTCCCCCTCGTCAACCTCCTCTGGCCCGAGGAAGGCGCCAAAATTCAGGACGGATGGCTGAGCTTCTACCGCGAGAGCGGCTTCTTCCCCGAGTGGTCGAGCCCCGGTCACCGCGGCTGCATGGTCGGCAACAACTCCGCATCTGTAGTAGCCGACGCACTTCTCAAAGGCATCGGCACCCCCGGCAATGAAGAAGAATACTATGCCGGCATGGTACACGGCGCCAACAACGTACACCCCCGTGTAGGTTCATCGGGCCGTATGGGCTACGACTACTACAATACTCTCGGCTACGTTCCTTACGACGTGAATATCAACGAGAACGCTGCACGCACACTCGAATATGCATACGACGACTGGTGCATCTATCAGGTTGCAAAGAAACTCGGCCGTCCCGCCGACGAAATCGCCCTCTATAAAAAACGCGCAGGCAACTACGCCAACCTCTTCGACCCCGAATACGGTCTGATGCGCGGCAAGAACAAAGACGGCAAATTCGCTCCCGACTTCAATCCTCTCAAATGGGGCGACGCTTTCACCGAAGGCAACTCATGGCACTACTCATGGTCGGTATTCCACGACGTACAGGGCCTCATCAACCTAATGGGCGGCAATAAGAAATTCACCGCTCAGCTTGACAAGGTATTCGAACTTCCTCCCGTATTCGACGACAGCTACTACGGCGGCACAATCCACGAAATCCGCGAGATGCAGATTGCCGATATGGGCAACTACGCACACGGCAACCAGCCTATCCAGCATATGATTTACCTCTACAACTATGCTGCAGAGCCCTGGAAGACCCAGTACTGGACACGTCAGACAATCGACAAGCTCTACCACCCCACTCCCGACGGTTACTGCGGCGACGAGGACAACGGTCAGACTTCGGCATGGTATGTATTCTCGGCTCTCGGTTTCTATCCCGTCTGCCCCGCTTCCGACCAGTATGCTCTCGGTGCCCCGATTTTCAAGAAAGCCACTGTCAATCTCCAGAACGGCAAAAAAGTTGAAATCACAGCCGACAAGCCCTCTTCCGACAACTGCTACGTAAAAGCTATGCGTGTCAACGGTAAGAACTACAACCACAACTACCTCGACTACGCCACACTCACCAAAGGCGCGAAAATCAACTTCAACATGTCGGATACTCCCAACAAGAACCGCGGTATCCGTCCTGAGGACGCACCTTACTCCCTTTCTAACGAGAATTAAGTTTGTTTTCCAGTTTGCTAACCGCCGAAACACATGCAAAACGGTATGATAACCAAATCCATACTTACAGCCGGAGCCGCAATAGCCTTGAGCTTTGCGGTCTCCGCCGGCGGCCATATTGCCTATGTCAACCCGATTATAGGCACTAATGGCATGGGTCACACCTTCCCCGGCGCCTGCGCGCCGTTCGGAGCAGTGCAGCTCAGTCCGGATACGGAGAACATTCCTCACAATATCAACGGACGCTATCAGCCCGGCACATACGCATACTGCGCCGGCTATCAGCACGCCGACAGTACAATTGTAGGCTTCAGCCACACTCATCTCAGCGGCACCGGTCACTCCGACCTCGGCGACGTGATGATTATGCCCACAACGGGCAAGCTGCAGCTTACGCCCTCTACAGCCGACAAGCACCTCGAAGGCTACCGCTCGGCATTCAGCCACGACAGTGAAGTGACACGCCCCGGCTACTATGCCGTTCACCTCGATGACTACGGCATTGACGCCGAATTCACCGCCACCCAGCGCACGGGCGTACACCGCTACACATATCAGCCCGGCACCGACCTGAGCCATATCATACTCGATATGGACCATGGCATCTATAATTATGACGGCAAAAGTCTGTGGACATACATCCGCGTAGAGAGCCCCACTCTCGTCACCGGCTACCGTATCACAAACGGCTGGGCACGCACAAACTACACCTACTTCGCCATCGAATTCTCCGAGCCCGTGGTAAACTACGGCTACAAAGACATGGAAAAGCCGAAATACAACGGCTTCTGGCGTAAATTCGACCTCGAGCACAACTTCCCCGAAATCGCGGGCCGCAAGATTGTGGCTTACTTCGACGTGAATGTGCCCGAGAGCCGTCAGGTTGAAGTGCGCGTGGCTCTCTCGGGGGTAAGCACCGACGGAGCACTCAAGAATCTCCGCGCCGAAGCATCTGGCCGCACATTCGACCAAATTGCCGAGGCCACTGCCGCCGACTGGGAGCGCAACCTCTCAATCATCGACGCACAGGGCACCGACGACCAGCTCGCCATGTTCTACACCTCGCTCTATCACACGATGATTAATCCCTCGGTGTACATGGATGTCGACGGACAGTACCGTGGTCTCGACCACAATATCCACAAGGCCGACGACTTCACCAACTACACCGTCTTCTCAATCTGGGATACATTCCGTGCCGAGCATCCTCTGATGAACTTCCTCTTCCCCGACCGCAGCGCCGACATGGTGAAATCGCTCATGGCCCATCAGCAGCAGAGCGTGCACAAGATGCTCCCCGTATGGTCGCACATGGCCAACGAGAACTGGTGTATGATTGGCTATCACGGCGTGTCTGTCGTGGGCGACGCACTCACCAAAGGTGCCGACATCGACCCCAACGCCGCTTTCAAGGCTATGGACGAGACAGCCAACTATCATCGCTATGAGTCGATGAACGACTATCTCAAACTCGGCTATGTTCCATTTGACCGCAACGGGAGCGCAGTATCGGTAACTCTCGAGTATGCCTACGACGACTGGTGCCTCTACCAGCAGGCCAAGCGCATGGGCAATACCGACAAAGCCCGTGAATACCGCAAGCGTGCCCTGAGCTACAAGAATGTGTTCGACCCGGCAATCGCTTTCTCACGTCCCCGTTACACCGACGGCAGCTGGAAAGAGCCTTACAGCATAACACACTGCACCGGCGAAGGCTATCTCGAAGGCAACGCCATGAACTATGCTTTCTTCGTTCCCCACGATGTGAAAGGCCTCATCGGCCAGATGGGCGGCGACAAGAAATTCATCGAGAATCTCGACCGTCTCTTCACCACCGACCTCGACCCCGAAGCATATGCCGAAACAGAAGACGTGACTGCCGAAGGCCTCATCGGCACCTACAACCACGGCAACGAGCCATGCCAGAACATCCCCTACATGTACGCCTGGTCGTCGCAGCCCTGGAAAACCCAGTACTGGGTACGCGAAGTGCTCAACCGCATGTACCGCAACAACATCGACGGACTCTGCGGCAACGATGACTGCGGACAGATGTCGGCATGGTATATCTTCTCGGCTTTGGGATTCTATCCCGTATGCCCCGGCACCGACCAGTATGTGCTCGGCGCGCCCTACATGCCCTATGCACGGGTACAGCTCCCCGAAGGCAAGACCCTCGAAGTGAAAGCTCCAGGCGTAAGCGACAAGAACCGTTATGTTAAGTCCGTCAAATTCAACGGCAAGCCCTACAACAAGGCATATCTCACACACGACGACCTTATGGCCGGCGGAACTCTCGAATTCGAGATGGCCTCAAAGCCCAACCGCAAACGCTGCCTTGCACCCGAAACCAAACCTTACTCGCTAAGCGACGAAACAGAAATCTAAGAACTAACAAATCCATATGAAAACCAGCATTATCGCCCTTGCGGCTTCAGTACTTATCTCAGCTCCAGCGCTGAGTGCCGCCAACCCCACTTCTCGTCCGGCAAAATACCACGAGCCTATCAAAATCGAGAAGAAATGGCGCAAATACAACCCCGGCAAAATCAACTTCTCAATTCAGTCGCCCGAGACCGAAGGCGCTAAAATCTATAGCAACATCGTCAAGGACCCCGACACATACATCACCGACAACGCCCGCCGCGTGCTCCAGACCCTCTATTTCTCGCCGAAAGACAGCATTCCCAACATCACCGACATCGACTATGTTGTGCGTAAATTCGACGGCATCTCATACAAGAGCGGCGGCGGCAACCGCGTACGCATCGACTACAGCACTGACTGGGTTGAAAAGAGCTTCAAGGACAACGACACACTCAAACTCGACTACGAAACCCGCGGTGTGATTTACCACGAACTCACCCATGCCTTCCAGCTCTGCCCCCAGGGCGCAGGCGTTTACGACGGCAAGAGCCCTTGCTGGGCGTTCATCGAAGGAACCGCCGACGCAGTGCGCGTAGCCTGCGGCTGCTTCAATCAGGATTTCGCATCGAAGGACCGTCCCCGCGGCGGCAACTGGATGAGCGGCTACCGTATCACCGGTTACTTCCTCTACTGGCTCAGCCTCAACAAAGACAAAAACTTTATCCGTAAATTCAACCGCACAGCAATCGAAGTCAATCCCTGGTCGTGGGATGAGGCTATGTACCATATCCTCGGCCGCGACGAGAAAAACTCCGTAAAAAATCTCTGGGCTGAATATATGGACGCTATCGGCGACGAGCAGGACCGCGCAAAGGCAAAACCCGTCGAATAAAATACTCCTATGACGAGCAAATTCTTTTTTCTCTCTACATTCACGGCCGTGGCGCTCAGCGCCTCGGCCGTTGAAGCTGACCTGACCCAGTATGTAAATCCGCTTATCGGCACTCTCGGCTTCGGCAACGTATATCCCGGCGCTCAGGTACCTTTCGGCGGCATTCAGATTAGTCCCGACACCGATACCGACGACTACGACACTGCGGCAGGCTACAAATACGACCATCCCACGATGCTCGGTTTCAGTCTCACCCACCTCAGCGGCACAGGTATTCCCGACCTCGGTGACTTCCTTTTCGTGCCCGGCCACGGAGAACTGAAACTCACACCGTCGACCCACGAGAAGCCCGACGAAGGCTACCGCTCGCGATACAGCCACGACGACGAGGAGGCTACGGCAAACTACTACCGCCTCCGTCTCACCGACCCCAACGTAAACTGCGAGGCCACGGCAGCCACCCGTTCCGGTATGCTGCGGTTCACTTACGACACCCCCGGAAAATCGTGGCTGCTCGTCGACCTCAACCACACGCTGCGCAGCACATGTGAGTGGGCCAACATACGCATCGTCAACGACAGCACAATCACCGGCTACAAACTCGTACGCGGCTGGGTTCCCGAGCGTCACGTTTATTTCGCCGCCACATTCTCGCGTCCAATAAAAGACGCAAGAATCTACATGGACGACAAGCCCGTAATTTACAATACCTCTCGCTTCCGCAGCGACCGGGAGACTTACGGCAAGAACGTAAAACTCGCCCTCGAATTCAATGCAAAGCCCGGCGAACAGATTACGGTGAAGACAGCAGTATCAGGTGTGAGCGCAGCGGGTGCTCTTGCCAATCTCAAAGAAATCGATAACAAGAGCTTCGAGCAGGTGCGAGCCGAAGGCCAGGCCGCATGGAACAAGCAGCTTGCCAAATTCGAGATGCAGGGCGACAAGAAACAGAAAGAGACCTTCTACACTTCGGTATACCACGCTTTCCTCCACCCCTTCATCTTTCAGGATGCCGACGGCAGCTACCGCGGCCTCGACAAGAGTATCCACAAGGCAAACGGATTCACCAACCTCACCACCTTGTCACTCTGGGACACATACCGCGCTCTTCATCCGCTCTTCAACCTCGTACAGCGCGACGTACAGGCCGACATAGCCAATTCCATGCTTGCCCACTATGACCAGAGCGTTGAGCACATGCTGCCCATCTGGTCGTTCTACGGCGGCGAGAACTGGTGTATGATTGGTTATCACGCCGTATCGGTTCTCGCCGACATGATTGTGAAAGACGTACCCGGATTCGACCGCGAACATGCTTTCAAGGCAATGGTCGAGACAGCCTGCAATCCCAACTACGACTGCGTGCCCGACTATATCGCCAAGG
Source organism: uncultured Muribaculaceae bacterium (assembly GCA_910587355.1). Lineage (GTDB taxonomy): Bacteria > Bacteroidota > Bacteroidia > Bacteroidales > Muribaculaceae > CAG-873. The sequence goes on along the minus strand of CAJUKF010000013.1, from coordinate 14,680 downwards.
GCTATGTTCCTTTCGACAAAGAGAAAGAATCCGTGTCGAAAACACTCGAATACGCCTTCGACGACTACTGCATAGCAATGGCCGCCAAGAAGCTCGGCAAGGAAGACGAATACAAGCGTTTCCTCAACCGTTCGCTCGGCTATCAGACACTGATTGACAAAGGGACCGGCTATATGCGCGGCCGCGACAGCAAAGGCCAGTGGCGCGCACCATTCTCGCCTATAGCATACGAAGGGCCCGGCTCTGTAAACGGCTGGGGCGACATCACCGAGGGCTTCACCGTGCAGTACACGTGGTATGTGCCTCAGGACGTTCAGGGCCATATCAACGAAGTCGGCCGCAAGCGCTACATACAGCGCCTCGACTCGCTCTTCATGCATGACCTCCCCGAAGACATTCCCGGCGCACACGACATTCAGGGCCGTATAGGCGCTTACTGGCACGGCAACGAGCCCTGTCATCAGGTTGCCTACCTCTACAACTACATCGGCCGTCCCTGGCAGTGCCAGCAGCGCGTACGCGAGATTGTCGACCGTTTCTACGGCAATACTCCCGATGCCCTCAGCGGCAACGACGACTGCGGACAGATGTCGGCATGGTATCTGTTCAACTGCATGGGCTTCTATCCCACAGCTCCGTCGAGCAACATCTATAACATCGGTTCGCCCGCCGTGCCGGCAGTGACAATGCATATGAGCAACGGACGCGACCTTAAGATGGTAGCCGACAACTGGAGCCCCGAGAACGTTTATGTCGACAAGCTCTACGTAAACGGCAAGCTCTGCGACCGCAATTATATCACATACGATGAAATTGCCGACGGCGCCGAGCTCCGCTTCGTGATGAGCAAAAAGCCCAACCGGCGCCGCGGAACATCGGCCGGAGCAGTTCCTCCGAGCATAAGCGCTCCGGGCGCAACTATGAAATATGTTCAGCCCGAGGCCTGACAACGGCAAACGCATTTTCAGTTGCGAAATATACTGTTGGAAAGACATACTTTTTTAAAAACGGAGTGGCGTCAGACGCCGCTCCGTTTTCATTGTATGCGTTGTGCCCTCATACTCAGTATTTTTAACGCTGGCGATTAACACTCTTTGTGAAACCGTGATACCACCGTGAATGTTTTTATAATAAACAATTACGTTACAACTACTAAAATTCAAGTATCATGGCAACGAACGACCAAAAATCAGCCAAAGAGTGTCCGAAGAGCCTCAAAGTGCATAAAGACCCCGACAGACTTGCCGCACATCCTGAACAGGCACGTCTCGAAGCCCATAAAAAAGAGGACGAAGCGATTGTTCCGGCAGTGACTGCAGACGTTGACGAAACCCCGAAATTCATCAAATACGGGGCTGCAGTATTGCTCGGCCTCGCCTTCGGAGCGGGATGTTATGTATGGTACGACAGGGTACCTTCCGCGCCAGAAAATCCGCAGACACACTTTACGGTGACAGAAGAAGGCAACAATTATTTTCTGAGTCCATACGACAACTTCTATGCCTACTCCGAGGTCTCTGAAGAAGAAATACCGTCACCTTTCACCACGGACGCATATGCACTGACTTCCGATGCGGTCACACCAGCAGCGAGTGCCGGCACCGGTGCCAACGGCACAACAGTGTCTGCGATTCCGGTGGTCGTATATCTCTTTCAGTATGATTCATCAACCATTCCCGAGACCAAGGCTCTGACTGATATCGCGGGCCAAGCCTCGAAAGCTGGTGTGTCTCTTGACGTGAAAGCATATACTGACGAACACGGACGCGCCGTATATAACCAGCGCCTGAGCGAACGCCGCGCACGCGCCATAGCCGATTATCTGATTGCACACGGAATGCCGGCTTCGAAAGTGACAACACATGCAATGGGTCCGACACACACATTCGGTAGCGATGCAGCCGACCGGCGCGCAGAAGTGACGCCCGTGCGCCAATAATCCCCGACACTAAAATATTACAGCCCGGTCCGAAAAAACTACGTTTTTCCCGGCCGGGCTCTTACTTTCCGCGATAATGCGTAAATTTGCATTGCAAACCAAAGACCAATTTATCACGTGACATCAACTCAGCCCCACACAGAGCCGGTCACATCAGGCAAGCCTCGATACGAACTCCTTGACGGCCTTCGCGGGGTAGCGGCATTTCTTGTTATCTGGTTCCATTTCGGCGAAGGATTCGCAACATCGGCCGTCGACCAAATGGTGAATCACGGCTATCTCGCGGTTGATTTTTTCTTCGTACTCTCGGGCTTTGTGCTCGGCTATGCTTATGACAACCGATGGAAAAAAGGCGGTATGACGGCCGGAAATTTCATGCTGCGCCGTGTTATCCGTCTGCATCCTATGGTCGTGATGAGCGTCATCCTCGGAGCCCTCGCCTTTCTGATTCAAGGCAGTGTGAAATGGGACGGCACTCCGGTTCCTCTCCATAATGTACTTCTCGCACTCGCTTTGGGCCTCTTCCTGCTGCCCACCTTTCCCGGTTCAACCACCGATGTCCGAGGCAACTACGAGATGTTTCCTCTCAACGGTCCGAGCTGGTCGCTTTTCTTCGAATACATAGGCAGTATTCTCTACGCCGTATGGCTTCACCGTCTGTCGAAACGGGCCCTCCGTCTGGTCGTGCTGCTGTCGGCTATTGGCCTCGGAGCAATGGCTTTCGGAGCCAATGAAGGCTATAGAACCAGCTTTGGCTGGTCGGCCTGCGGCCTGGGTATGCTCGGAGGTTTCTGCCGCCTGTCATTCTCATTCTCCATGGGTCTGCTTCTCTCGCGTACAATAAAACCTATAAAAATCCGGGGAGCATTCTGGCTCTGCGCCGCAGTCATAGCTGCAGTTACCTTATGCCCTTACATCGGGAACGAGAAAAATGTGTGCAATGTAATTTACGACCTGTTGTGCACATATCTGGTATTCCCTGCTGTGGTTTACCTCGGAGCCTGCGGAAATACCACCGACCGTTTTTCCACGGCGACATGCAGCTTCGCCGGTCAACTTTCATATCCCATTTATATAATACATTATCCCGTAATGTATGTCTTCTACGGCTGGGTATGGACCAATCACCTTACTTTCAGCGAGGTATGGCCCGTATGTACAGTCATTTTCTTCGGCCTCATACTCTTCGCGTGGTTTATAATGCGGTATTATGATACCCCTTTACGCACTTACCTCACCCGCAGGCTGATTACAGACAAGTCGCACCGATAAGCCGCTGCTGTGGTCTGAAAACAAATCGCGTCCCAGGCGCCAGAGCGTCGGGGACGCGACTCATTGAGGAGAGTTGGAGAATGATAACGCGTTATAGTTTAATTATCTTTCCGAAAAAATTTCTTTATGGAAACCTGGTGTCACCACCTCGTCGGCTGTGCGTCCGGGATAGTCTCCCTCGGTGGATATAAATACCCAGTCTATGTCGTCGAAGCGGCGAAGATGTCCGGCGAAGAAAGCTTCACTCTCAGGCGAACCTACTACAATCACACGGGCAACACCGGCACGGCGGGCGGCATTGACAGTATCGGTAAAGTACTTATGAGTAAGGTCGTTTGTATATACGTCCTGCAAGTCATCGTTATAAGTAAGCACCGCGTCATGATAGCCCTCAAGCATCTCGCGTACGCGTTCGCTGTCTTCAACAGGCAGATGCTGAACAGTAAGACGGACATCGTCGAGCATCACTTTTTCGGGAGTATCGACAAGAGCGTTGACCGATAATCCGCTGGCAAGCAGTGAGCCTAATACGTCGCCGAACACATGGTTGGTCGTTCCCAGTAATGCAATTTCTTTCATAATAGAAGTGTACTAATCAAATTTACATTAAAAACACCGTAACCGCCACCACGGTTCACAACACCACAAATTCTTTCTCCTTTTTTTCAGCAAGGCTGTCAGCTGTGATTTCATCGGTTTTCAGCGTGCGCATTCACTATATCTCTTTTAATTTTCTTTATTATCACCAAGAGCAGCGCGATTGCAAAAAATTTCGTAACTTTGGGCTGCGTTTCGTGCTGTAAAAAGGCACGAAACGCATCACTCTCTCACAATCACTTCGTTATGTCGCAGTTCGTACACCTCCACGTCCATACCTCCTACTCGTTGCTCGACGGCTTGTCGACAGTCGGCGGCCTTATCAAAAAGGCCGTGGCCGACGGCATGCCGGCCCTGGCCATGACCGACCACGGCAACATGTTCGGTGCCAAGCAGTTCTTCAACGACATCAAGAAGCACAACAAGAAGGTGAAGGAGAATGTGGCAAAGGCACGTGAGGAACTCGCTCAGGCCGAAGAAACAGGCAACGAGGAAGCTGTAGCGGCAGCCAAGGCAAAAGTCGAACAGGAACAGCGCAAGCATCTCAAACCGATTCTCGGCTGTGAGATGTATGTGGCAAACAACTCCCTCACCGACCGCGGCGACAAGCATGACGGCGGCAGGCACCTCGTAGTGCTCGCAAAAAACGAAAAAGGATACAAAAACCTAATAAAGCTCGTATCCAAGGCCTGGACCGAAGGCTTTTACAAACATCCCCGCACCGATAAGAAAGAACTTGCCGAGCATCGTGAGGGGCTGATAATATCGTCAGCCTGTCTCGGCGGTGAGATTCCGCGTCTGCTTCAGGCGGGTGACTTCCAGGGGGCTGAACGCTCCGTGAAGTGGTTCAAAGACACTTTCGGCGACGACTATTACATAGAGCTGCAGCGCCATAAGGCCACACAGCCCCGCGCCAACCACGAGACATACGTACGCCAGAAAGAAATCGAGCCGAAGCTAATAGAACTGGCAAGGAAATACGGCATAAAAATCATTGCCACCAACGACGTTCACTTTGTCAACGAAGACGATGCAGAAGCTCACGACCGACTCATCTGCCTCGCTACCAATCATATGGTGAACGACGAGAGCCGTATGCTCTACTCCAAGCAGGAGTGGTTCAAAACCACCGGTGAAATGGAAGATATTTTCGCCGACATACCTGAGGCCATAACAAACACAGTCGAAATCGCCGCAAAAGTCGAGGAATATGATATCGACCATGCTCCGATTATGCCGAACTTTGCCATCCCCGAAGATTTCGGCACCGAAGCCGAGTATCGCACCCGTATTACCGAGAAAGAACTTTACGACGAGTTCACACAGGACGAAAACGGCAACGTGGTGATGTCGAAAGAAGACGGCGACAAGAAAATAGCGCGTCTCGGAGGCTACGAGAAACTCTACCGCATCAAATTCGAGGCAGACTATCTGCGCAAAATCACATACGAGGGAGCCGCGCGCCGCTACGGCACGCCCCTGTCACAGGAAATCGACGACCGCATACGTTTCGAGCTCCATATAATGAAGACCATGGGCTTTCCCGGATACTTCCTCATCGTGGAGGACTTCATCCGTGTAGGCCGACAGCTCGGCGTAAGCATCGGTCCCGGCCGAGGCTCGGCCGCCGGCTCAGTAGTGGCGTATTGTCTCGGCATCACGCAGATTGACCCCCTGAAATACGACCTCCTCTTCGAACGATTCCTCAACCCCGACCGTATCTCTCTCCCCGATATTGATGTTGACTTCGATGACGACGGCCGCGAAACGGTACTCAACTACGTCACCGAGCGTTACGGTGCCGCAAACGTTGCCCATATCATCACCTACGGTACCATGGCCGCGAAATCGGCCATCAAGGATGTCGCTCGAGTGATGAGCTATCCGCCCTCCACCTCCAATCTGCTCACAAAGCTCATTCCAAAGCACATGCCGGCCGACCCCAACCGTCCCGACAAAGAGCTGAAGCAGACAGTGGCCAACTGCATAAATTATGTGCCCGAATTCCGTACCGAAATGGATAAGGACCCGGGTGTGGCCGAAATAATGAATTTCGCCGACAAACTCGAAGGCACAATACGCAATGTGGGCGTACACGCCTGCGGTGTAATCATCTGCCGCGACGATGTCACCGACTGGGTGCCCGTAAGCACCGCCGCCGACAAAAACGGCGACCGCATACTCGTGACCCAGTACGAAGGCCGCGTGATAGAAGACACAGGCCTCATAAAAATGGACTTCCTCGGCCTCAAGACCCTATCGATTATCCGCGAGGCCGTGGCGAATATCAAACAGTCGCAGGGCATAGAGCTCGACATAGACACGATTCCAATCGACGACCCCAAGACATACGAACTCTACAGCCGCGGTGCCACCGTGGGCACATTCCAGTTCGAGTCTCCCGGCATGCAACGCTATCTGCGCGAACTCAAACCCACCGTATTCGAGGACCTCATAGCCATGAACGCCCTCTATCGTCCGGGGCCTATGGAAAATATTCCCGACTTCATCGCACGCAAGCAGGGAAAGAAGCCCATTGTGTACGATATTCCCGAAATGGAAGTTTACCTCAAGGACACATACGGCATCACAGTCTATCAGGAACAGGTGATGCTCCTATCGCGTCTGCTTGCCGGCTTCACCCGCGGCCAGAGCGACACGCTCCGCAAAGCCATGGGTAAGAAACTTATCGAAAAGATGAACGAGCTCAAAGGCAAATTCCTCTCCGGCGGACAAGCCAAAGGCCATAAGCCCGAAGTGCTCGAAAAAATATGGGCCGAGTGGGAGAAATTCGCTTCCTATGCCTTCAACAAGAGTCACGCGACATGTTACAGCTGGGTAGCATTCCAGACAGGCTATCTCAAAGCCAACTACCCCGCAGAGTTCATGGCTGCCGTACTGAGCCGAAACCTCGACGATATCACGAAGCTCACATTCTATATGGACGAATGCAAGGCCATGAACATAGAGGTAAAAGGTCCTGACATCAATGAATCATACTCTACTTTCAGTGTAGCCAAGACGGGAGTGATACGTTTCGGGCTGTCGGCAATCAAAGGTATAGGTGCCGATGTGGTGCGCAATATCATCGAGACACGAGAGAAAGGCGGACGCTTCAAGGACATCTACGACTTCGTGGAGCGTGTGCCGGCTTCGGCTATCAACCGCCGAGTATTCGACAACCTTGTGCTTGCCGGCGCATTCGACTGTTTCGAGGGCGTGAAACGCGAAGACCTCGCCGCAGAGGTAGGCAAACGCGGTGAAACCGTGGCCGAGCAGCTGCTGCGCTACGGAGCCCAGCATCAGAGCGAAGCTCGCATGGCTTCAGTATCGCTTTTCGGTTTCGACGACGAGGAACTTCTTGCCGAAAGCCGTCCCAAAATACCGGCTGCACCGGCATGGGACAGCCTCGTACGCCTCAACAAAGAGCGCCAGCTTGTGGGCATGTATCTCTCGGCGCATCCGCTCGACCCGTTCTGGCTCGAAGTCAACTTCGGCGTTCAGATGACTGCTGCCGAGAAAAACGAAATCGCCGCGCCTACTCCGGCACCGTTCTCTTTCGCAGGTATGATTGTAGAAATCGAAGAGCGCAAAAGCGCCAACGGTTCTTTCCATATCGTCAAAGTGGAAGATTACTCCGGCACCACCGACTTCGCAATATTCGAGAAACAAAGGGCCGAATTCGCTCATCTGCTCGTTGTCGGCACGACCGTAATGGTCGTAGGCACTTACAAGGAGTTCACCAACCGCGCAACCGGCGTGAAGAATCTGCGTTTCAGCCTCGACCGTATCATGCCGCTCGAAGGCCTGCGCGGCAAACTGATAGAGGATATTACCCTTCGCATCAATCCGTCGCAGACATCGCAGGTAATGGAGCTTCTGGTCGACCCGGCTTTCTCGGGCGAGGCAGCCCCGGGCGAACCATCGCCCGTTCCCCTGTCGATGATGCTCTATGCCGGAGACATAGGCCGCAAAGTGCATCTGTCGACATCGCTGCGCATACGTCTCTCACGTAAATTCGTGCAGACACTCGACAACCTGAATATCGACTACAGTATAAAACGTCATAACATCACTGCATAATCACTTAATAATCATAATACAATGGCATTTCAATTCACAGACAAGAACGTAAACGAAGTAATCGCCACCGGCCAGCCCGTGGTAATCGATTTCTGGGCAACATACTGCGCCCCCTGCATGGCTATGGCTCCCGTGGTAGACGAAATCGCCAAAGAATACGAAGGCCGTGCCGTCGTAGGCAAGTACAACGTTGACGAAGAGAACGACTTCTGCTCCGAGAACGGTGTCCGCTCGCTCCCCACTATACTCTTCTTCAAGGACGGCAAGAAAGTATCTGACATCCGTCTCGTAGGCAGCCAGAAAGCCGACGCCATACGCGCAAAAATCGATGAACTCATAGCACGCTGAAAAACTCAGACTTACTCAATGAAGAACATTTACACGCCCGGCGACATTGAGCGGATAGTCGACGCCACACTCGGACGCCTCGACGACATTGCCGAGCTCGATACGCAGCGGCAGGCGCTGTGGTTCGAGCGCCGGCGTGTGTTCGTTGAGCAAGTGGGCCGTCAGGTGGCTATCGAGGTCGACGAGTTCCGCGGCTCCTCGAAAGCCGAAATAATAATCTTCGCCGGCGACGGCATCTGCGGCGCATACGCGCTTTCGGCCGCATCGCAGCTCTATATGGCCGGCGCTCCGGTGAAAGCAGTCCTTTTTAACATCGGCGGCGAAATGCTTATTCCCGACACAGTCAAGGCCCGCGATACTTTTGTGAAAGTAGCCGGTGCCGAGGCGCTTCAGGAATTCATCAATCCTGCCGAAAGCTTCGAAATGCCGGTGATGAACCACCATACAATTGTCATCGACGGCATATTCGGCAGCGAATATAAGAAACCGCTCCGAGGCGGTTATCAGACCGTGGCTCGCCTCATAAACGAAGCCCGGCCACGAGTGGTGTCAATCGACCTCCCTTCGGGCATGACAACCGACCTCGGTGTTGGCATGATAAATCGCAATATCATACACGCCGACCTCACTCTGACTCTTGTAGGCCCGACTCTGTCGTTCTTCATGACCGAAAACGCCGAACTCATAGGCCGCTGGAAGACCCTGAACGTGCCTTTCGATGCCGATGCCATGAAGGAAGTGCGCTGCACCACCCGCATGATTGATGCCAAGGCCGTGCGCACCGTACTCCCCGTCCGGCCTATGATGGCTTCGAAGAACGAACTCGGCAACGCACTCATTTTCGCCGGCTCGTACGGTATGCTCGGAGCAGCCGTGCTCGCGACCCGGGCCGCCACGCGCTCAGGTTGCGGACGGGTCACATGCCACGGCCCGCGATGCGCTTTCTATGTGATGCAGTCGTCCGTGCCATCGGCCATGTTCACCACTGACGGGAGCGACATCGACATCCACAACTTCGACAATCCTCACGACTGCGAGGGTGTGGCCATAGGGCCCGGCATAGGCACTTCCGACGAAACGGTCCGCGGCCTCGAGATATTCCTCAAAGCCTGCTTCAACAAAGGCAAGCCATTGATTCTTGATGCCGACGCCCTCAACTGCATGGCATCGAAACCGTCACTGATTGATTTCATTCCGGCGCGCTCGATACTTACGCCCCACGCCGGCGAATTCGACCGTCTTTTCGGTGCCCAGAGTTCGCACGCCTCCCGTGTCATCAAAGCTCTCGAAATGGCCAACCGACACAAAATAATCATTGTGCTCAAAGGCCACTACACTCTCACTATCTGGCCCGACGGCTCCATTGTGGTGAATTCTTCAGGTACCGAAGCTCTTGCTACCGCCGGCAGCGGCGACGTGCTTACCGGCATAATGGCCGGATTCGTAGCAATGAGAATGATGCCCGAAGTAGCAGCAGTAGCAGCAGTATACGTTCACGGCATCGCAGGTCGGATTGCAGCACAGACAAACGGCATACAGGGGACTACAGCGGAGGATATCGCCGACGCCGTAGGCCCGGCAATCGAATCCATTCTCAACCCGCGCCCGGCAGGCGCCACATCTCCACGCCAATGAAAAAGACCATTATCGCCCTTGCGGCCCTAGCGCTCGCCGCCTCAGCTCCGGCTCAGACATCAACGCGTCTCGACGCCGGTAAAGCGACAGAGTACGGCCTGGTATACTCTCTGCCTCTCACAGCGCTCGACATCTATCTCGAAGCCGAACTCACACAGGAGCATCCGGGCGAATTTTATAACTATGCACGACGCCACTTAGGCATCAACGACGCTATAAAAAGCGATGTTCTCTCTGCCGAACTCAAAAGCGTAACGATTGTTCCCAGAGGTGTGGCAGACTCCCGCCAGCAATGGCTGGCGCAGTTCAAAAACGGCTCATCCGTTTTCATGACACTCTCGCCCGACAATATTCCCATGGGCATCAATGCCGATGGAGCTCCATCAATAATGCCTCTTGTACCAGCCGCTCAGGCAGCCACACCATCGCCTCTCGAAGGCCCCGCAGCCCGGCAGGCCGTGACACAGGATATGGCCCGCAGCGCATCTGTATCAAAGAAAGCCGAACTTGCGGCACAGCGCATCTTCGAACTGCGTGAAACCCGCTCCGACATTCTTTCGGGACAGGCCGACAATCCGCCCGCCGACGGTGACGCAATGAAACTTGTGCTTGACAATCTCGCAGCTCAGGAAGCCGCCCTCACGGCAATGTTCGCCGGCGTCAGCACAACACGTACCGTAGTGGAAAAAGTGACATTTATACCCGATTCTACAGCCACCGACAACAAAGTCATCGCACGGCTATCGGCCGTTGACGGCATTCTTGAACCGGATAACCTTGCAGGCACTCCAATCACACTTGACGTAAAAATTCTCGAACGCGGCGAACTGCCCCTCACCGAGAAAGGCGGACCTAAAGCATTCCCCAAAGGCGGTGTCGCATACCGCATTCCAGGCACCGCTCAGGTCACTGTCAGCTATGCCGGACGCAGCATAGCTTCGGCTGAAGTACCTCTGGCTCAGCTCGGAGTCGTATTCGGTCTCAATCCGGCCCTCTTTTCTGACAAACGCCAGCCCTACAGTGTGACATTCGACACCACAACCGGAGCCGTAGTCAAACTCGCACCAATGACCGAGTAACGTCAGTAATCAGGGATTATACAAATCCTTATTAAAGAAATTCATTATCTCTTGCGCCTGTTCGAGCGCCACGGCAGCCTCCGACTCCGGATCGGAGGCTGCCGCGCGTTCGTAGTATTCGATTGCATCGGCGCGCCTGCCTTCCTTCCAGGCTATGCGTCCCAGCATATACTGAGCCCACGAATCTTCAGGGCGTTCATTCAGCAACTGTGCAGCGTCTGACAGACGGTTGGCATCAAAAAGAATCTTGATTTTATCTCTATCCATAATACATTATCAGGAGGTGCCTCGCAGATTGAACGCAGAAGCAGAACACAGTGTTCGTTCTCTTACGTCAACCAACCGCAAATATACGCTTTTTATAGCGAAAAGAGGTCTGCTGAGTTCTGTCTGTGTTAAAGTCTGTGTTAAAAACAACAGCTTGAGCAAAGAGATTGGAACAGAATATGGCAATGCGGGCATTTTTTCGTAACTTTGCCACTCAAACAGCTGGAGAATTGAAATCTCTCACCATATATATAGCGGCATTCATCACTGCCATCTGCGCCATAAGTGTCTTCGGCTCCGCAGAATCCGACGACACACTTGATTTGTCTACCCCTCTGGGCGCGGACAGCAATGCCGTTGACCGCATCGACTCAATTCTTCCCGACACCATACTTCCTTCCGTCCTCGCGACAAACGCCGACAGCGATTCGGTGCTCGTAGTACCTGCGGCAAACGCTCCTCAATTACAGAAAAAATCCCGCATAGTAAATACAAAAGTAGACCTTGACGCACCGGTAATATTCACATCGGCCGACTCAATGACGATTGTCCGCCGCGATTCCGCCTTCATGTACGGCAACAGCTCCGTTACTTATGGCGACATCAAACTTGATGCGGCCGAAATCCAGATGGACCTTAACCATAACACTGTTTTCGCACTCGGACGACCCGATTCAACCGGCGAAATCACCGGCAAACCCATTTTTACCGAAAACGGCACCGACTACGAGGCAGCCACGATGAACTATAATTTCAAGACTTCAAAAGGCTACATCAAAAACGTTGTGACCCAGCAGGGCGAAGGCTATCTCACCGGCGGCACCACAAAAAAAGCGACAGACGAGGAATTTTATATCGCCGACGGCAAATATACCACATGTGACCACCACGACAATCCACACTTCTACTTCCAGCTGACCAAGGCAAAAGTCAAACCCGGTAAAAATATTGTCGTAGGACCGGCATATATGGTTCTCGCTGGCCTCCCTCTTCCGCTCGCAGTGCCCTTCGGCTATTTCCCGTTCACCGACAAATACGCATCGGGCGTGATAGTACCGTCGTTCGGCGACGACTATAACCGCGGATTCTATCTGCGCGACGGCGGCTATTACTTTGCAATCAACGACAACATAGACCTTGCCCTCACCGGCGAAATCTACACAAAAGGTTCATGGGGACTCTCCGCTCGCTCAACTTATGCCAGGCGATATAAGTTCAACGGCAATTTCAATGTCTCTTACCTGAAGACTATAACGGGAGAGAAAGGTTCTCCCGACTATGCTACGCAGACCAACTTCCAAGTGTTATGGAGCCATAGTCAGGACGCAAAATTTAACCCGAACATGTCACTTTCGGCAAGTGTGAACTTCACCACCTCAGGGTATACGCGAAACGACCTCAACTCATATTACTCACCCTCGTTCACCGAGAACACCAAGAGCTCGAGCGTGAACATGACATACCGCTTTCCCAACTCGAAATGGAGTCTTTCGACCACATTCAACATAGCCCAGCGCACTCAGGACTCAACACTTGCGGTATCATTTCCCAACGTCACCATAACACTGTCGCAGCTATATCCTTTCAAGCGGAAAAAAGCCATCGGCGCTGAACGCTGGTACGAGAAAATAAAGATTTCATACACCGGTCTTCTCCAGAACTCTCTCACGGCCAAGCAGAACGTGTTCTTCAAAAAGAGTCTCATCAAAGACTGGAGAAACGCCATGAGTCACACCTTGCCGATATCTGCCACTTTCAATGTGCTCAATTACATCAACATCACACCCTCGTTGCGTTTTGTAGACCGTATGTATACAAATAAAGTGCGCCGCAGCTGGAACACCGAGCTCAACCGTGAGCAGATGGACACCACCTACGGCTTCTACAACGTATGGGATTTCCAGGCTTCGGTATCAATGGACACCAAAATATATGGTTTCTTCCAGCCCGTGGGATTTCTGGCCAAAAAGATGAAAATGATACGTTGGGTAATCACTCCGTCTCTGTCATTCGCCGGTGCGCCCGATTTCGGTTCTGACTTCTTCGGCTATTACGGCCGCTACAGCTACATGGACTCTCGCGGGCAGGAGCAAATCCGCAAGTACAGCTACTTTCAGAACGCACTCTTCGGTGTACCCTCACAGGGTAAAAACGGTTCGATTTCTTTCCAGATAGCAAATAATCTGGAAATGAAGGTAAAGAGCAACAATGATTCAACCGGAGAAAAGAAAATCTCCCTCATCGAGAATCTATCCCTGTCGCAAAGCTACAATCTCGCAGCCGACTCACTGCGGTGGAGCGACATCAACTCGACGCTGATGCTGCGTCTCACCAAAGGTTTCAATCTCAATCTGTCGGCCACCTGGGACCCCTATACTTACGCGCTCAACGAATATGGCTCGCCCGTGAAAGTGAACCGCACACGCCTGCAGGCAGGCAAGGGCTTTGCAAAACTGATGCGCACAGGCACATCGTTCTCTTATACATTCAACAACGATACCTTCAAGCGCAAAAAGAAAAATAAAACTGACAATAACGACACCAACGACAGCGACACCAACGACGATATCGGCCCGGGAGAGGAATACGACCGTCGTCAGCGCGAGTCACAGAGCTCTGACAGTGAACTGCAGATGAATCCTGACGGCTACGCACAATGGTCTGTGCCTTGGAACCTCTCGGTAAACTACTCTATTAATTACAGCTACGGAAGCTTCAATAAAGAAAAACTCGAGTACAACAGCCGCATAACTCAAAACCTGTCGTTTTCGGGAAACATACGGCCTACGGCCGCATGGAATTTTTCATTCTCGGCCTCCTACAATTTCGATACTCACCGACTGGCCTACATGAACTGCAACATATCGCGTGACCTGCACTGTTTCACAATGACAGCAAGTTTCGTGCCGGTAGGGCCGTACAAGAGCTACAACTTCCATATATCTGTCAACTCCTCGATGCTGAGCGACCTCAAATATGACAAACGCTCATCTGCCACTAACGGCATACGCTGGTACTGATATAAATAAACTGACGGAAGGCCTGTAATAACGCCTGCCTCAATTTCAGAGGCACGGAATCACTGAAAACGCAAATTAAAGAGCAATGTCAGATACATTTGCCACCAATACAGACAGATAGTATTCCGCACCCTAACCCGACCTATTGGCTCTATAAATTGTGCGTCACCGACTTTCGTCGCCATTATATTCAGCAACAGGAGAAATCCTTTTTAAGAGCAACACACTATAATGCCGGAACTGCAATCGCCCTCCTTCAATATAAGGCATTTGCAGGCCCTCTCTTTTTAATTACATGATAAAACCACTGTGAGTAACTGATAACATACAGACTATCGCACACCCGTAAACTGCGCGCGGCACAATTACATATACATGCCACCCCCAATCGAGTAGGAGGTAAACACTAATCGCAGGTGTTTATCTCCTGCTTTCGTGTT
>CAJUKF010000012.1 GCA_910587355.1 uncultured Muribaculaceae bacterium | reverse complement strand
AATACTCGCCCTTTTCTAAAAGGCGACTGCATCAACGTCTCCGCTGAATAGTTACAACCGGAAGATTTCTGGTGTTTTTTTCGAGCGAAGAATACTGAAAGGTAAGAATGACTTTTGAAGAACGACGAAAAAATCTTAACTTTGCAGACGTATAAACGGTTAAATAATGAAAGGAGCTATATTACGCCTTCTGAGTGTGCTTTTGGCTGTGGCTGTTTCGTCGCTTGTCAGTGCCGGAGCACACAATCATCAGCGCGGAGAGAAGTCCTTCGGGCCGCGTGTGGGATATGTCACACGCAATTCGTCGGCTTACGGAGGTCTGTCGTTCGAGTATCAGCTGAGCAGTGTGGTGCGTCTTGCGCCTAAGCTCGGTCTTATATTCCGCAACAAGGATATGGACGGCCTTAAAGTTGATGTCGACGTGCAGTTTCCGCTTGATTTGGCAGTGGGTAAGGCATGTTTCTATCCGCTCGCCGGCGTATCGTTTACCTCGTGGAACCGCCACGGTGTGCATGACGAGAATAATGACAAGGATGTGACAACTCATACAAACCAGTGGGGACTGAATGCCGGCCTCGGTTTCGAGTACCGTGTGAACCATACGCTCAAACTGTCGCTTGAGGGCGAGTACACCCTTATGAAGCATCTGCCGGGCGCTTTTGTCACCGCGGGCATAGCTTTTTGTTTTTGAGAAATTGTATAACTGATTATGTCAGTAGTAATATTAGGAATAGAATCGTCGTGCGACGACACCTCGGCGGCGATTGTGCGCGACGGCATATTGCTTAGCAACGTCATAGCATCCCAGCAGGTGCACGAGGAGTATGGCGGCGTAGTGCCCGAGCTTGCCTCGCGGGCTCATCAGCAGAATATAGTGCCGGTTGTCGACGCAGCCATAAAGCGCGCCGGCATTGACCGGAGTGAACTGTCGGCGATAGCCTTCACCCGCGGGCCGGGCCTGATAGGCTCGCTCCTTGTGGGCACGAGCTTTGCCAAAGGTCTTTCGCTCGGTCTGCGCATACCTATTATAGATGTGAATCATCTTCACGGACACGTGCTCGCTCATTTTGTGCGTCAGCAGCCCGATGACCGTGTGCCCGAGTTCCCCTATCTGTGTCTGCTGATTTCGGGAGGCAACTCGCAGCTGATTATGGTGCGCGGATATAACGACATGGAGATTCTGGGACGCACAATCGACGACGCCGCCGGTGAAGCCTTTGACAAATGCGCCAAGGTGATGGGTCTTCCCTATCCCGGTGGCCCGCATATCGACCGTCTCGCGGCCGAGGGCGACCCGAAGCGATTCAAGTTCGCGCGTCCGCATATTACGGGTCTCGACTACAGTTTCTCAGGTCTGAAGACATCATTTTTATACACGCTTCGCGACGGTCTGCGAGCCAATCCCGACTTTATTGAGGAGAACAAGGCCGACCTCGCGGCTTCGCTCCAGTCGACTATCATAGCCATTCTGCTTGATAAACTCGAGAAAGCGGTAAAGCAGACGGGTGTGCGCACCGTGGCAATCGGCGGCGGCGTTTCGGCCAATTCGGGCGTGCGCGCAGCTGTGGCTGATTTCTGTCAACAGTATGGCATAGAGGCGTTTATACCCGAGCGCAAGTTCACTACCGACAATGCCGCCATGGTGGCGATTGCAGGCTATTTCAAGTATCTCGACAAACAGTTCTGTCCTTACGACCTCGCGCCGTATGCGAGGGTTGAAATATGAATCTCTCGATAATCATAATCGGTGATGAAATCCTCTTGGGAGGTGTCACCGATACCAATTCGGGCCTGATAGCCCGCAAGTTCACTGCCGATGGGTGGAATGTGCGCCGGATACGCACTGTGTCGGACAAAGCGGACGATATTGACGCCGCAATACGTGAGTCGCTTGCTGAAAGCGAGCTTGTCATAACTACCGGTGGCCTCGGCCCGACACGTGACGATATTACCAAACCGGTGCTCGCCCGTATTTTCGGCGGTCGACTAACCGAAAATGCTGCTGTGCTTGAGAATGTGAATCGTATTTTTGACGAACGCGGTCTTGAACTTAACGAGCTTACGCGCACGCAGGCTCTTGTGCCCGATTCGTGCCGTGTGATTCAGAACCGATACGGCACGGCGCCCCTCATGTGGTTCGAAAAAGAGGGCCGAGTCCTCATAGCTATGCCCGGAGTTCCCTTCGAGACCCGGGGCATGCTTGACGAGGTGGCGAGTGAAGTGTATCAGCGTTTCGGTCACGGAGGCCGTGCGGCTCACCGTGAGTTTACCGTATGCGGCATCTGCGAATCGGCTCTTGCTGAGCGACTCTCGGCATTTGAAGACAGTCTGCCGGCGAATTACAAACTTGCTTATCTGCCGAATCCCGGCGAAATAGTTATGCGTCTCGATGCGGATTTCTCGTCGTGTTCCGATGAGTCCTCACGCTTCGATGAATATGCCTCGCACTTCGAAGAAGCTGTAGGTGAGTATCTTGTTGGCCGCGGCAAGCTTACTCCCGCAGAACTTGTGCTCGCAAAATTGCGTCGGCACGGTTATAGAATAGCTACGGCGGAGAGTTGCACGGGCGGTAATATAGCACATCTCATCACCTCGGTGGCCGGCTGCTCCGATGTGATGCTCGGCGGTGTCGTATCATACTGTAACGAAGTGAAAATGAAGGTGCTGGGAGTCAGCGGTGATACGCTTGCCCGTTATGGCGCCGTAAGCGAGGGCACAGTGCGCCAGATGGCTGAAGGTGTGCGTCGCGTCATGGGCGCAGACTGTGCGGTGGCTACCTCGGGCATAGCCGGACCCGGAGGAGCCGTGCCGGGTAAGCCTGTCGGCACGGTATGGATAGCCGCTGCTACGCCCGGCGATGTGAAAGCAGAGTGCTGCCACTTCCGCGGCGACCGTCAGTCGGTGATTGACCGTGCGTCGGCGCGGGCACTTGCTATGCTTGCCGATATGCTTTGACCTACAGCTGTTTACTGGGCGTAGAGGGGCACGCAGTCCATCATGTAGCGGCGTAGTTCGCCCCACTGATAATATACGCTGTCGTCGCCGTTGCGGAGCGCCACGGGACGTTCGTTGAGGTCAACGCGCACATAGTAGCGGCCTGAGCGGCGCGCCTTGAAGACGATGAACTGGATATTGGCGGCCATGGGTACGACATCGAAGTCGCGCCAGTGCTGGCCTACGGTGTCGAAGAAGTTTGTGAGATAGTAGCATCCGGGGATGTGGAGGAGCGAGAGAAGAGGCATCAGAGTCTCGGCGTGACCGAAGCGCAGGACGGCGGAAGTAGTTGTGTTTTCGCCGTTTACGAAGGCGTCGGTAGTCTCAATCAGATTGAGCACAAGGTCGGCGGCGATGTCGGCCGGAACGGACGATATTGTAGTGGCCGTACGCTGCAGATATTGGCGCAGATTGAAGCAGCTCCAGAGCGCATTTGCTTCATCTTCAGTGAAATACTTGTCCATTTGCGAGGGGAGACCCATGGCGCTCAGGCCTGCCACGACGTAATACTCCGTAATGGCGAGTTCGCGGGCAGCTTCATCGCTTGCCCAGAGGTAGTCCTCTCCCAGTACACGCTTTATGGCAGATACGGGTGCCGTTTTGCTGAAATATTCATCGTAAGCCGGCTGCGAAACTTTGTCCTTGCGGAATGCGAGATAGTCTTCATCGAGGTCGAAAGGCCTCATCAGCCGGGAGTTGATGCGTCCGGTGGAGGTCTCGAAAGTGAGGCGGTTGTTCATGCGGTCGAGCTGGTGCGTGAAGCTGTACATGCTCATCATCGCACGCGGCGAATAAGAAGAAATTGCCTTTATAACACTCTCATGCCCAAACACTTCCGTAAAATTATAGAACATGCGCGCCGCAATCATGGCCTGCTCGTTCATGCCGAGAGAGTCGAGAGCGCCCCAACGGTTGTTGGAAGCCGTGATGACTTCGTCGTTGAGCTTGCGTAACTGCCTGCCTAACTGAGTGATAGTGCCGAGAGAGTCGGCGTGTTCGAGAGCTCTGCGGAGTGTGAGACAGTTGGCTGCGGAAGCGGGATAGCGCGCTCCGTGACGTCCTACATGGTTGATAAACACCGGAGTAAGCGAGTCGGGGTACTCAATCTGTTCAGTAGGAGCAGGATACGGTGTGAGGGAGCCTTCGCACTGGGTGAAGGAATAGTCCGTGTCGGTAGGCGACGAGGCGAAGAGCGATGCGGCGCCTGCCAATATGAGAGCGGGAAATGTTAAATCGGCGAATTTCATCGTGAGGGAAATGTTAAAACACGGAACGAAAGCCCTTGTGGAATGTTATAGCTGAGAACGCGGATGTATTTCCGGACCGGTCACAAAATAAGAACGTGTATTCAGAAACTTTCGTTCGCTAATGTGTTATCGCAAAATTACTAAATTTTGCTCAACTGCCAAAAAATTGCTAAATTTGCAGAGATTAACCCCAAGAATAATGAATACATCGGTTATAGTGCGGTTCGTCATATTGGGCCTGCTGTGGCTCGGGCTCGTGTGCTATATAGTGGCGCATACGAGGATGTCTCTGTATACGGTTTTTGTAATAGTGGCGTCCGCGATTATCATATTTGTGCCGATGTATAAAAAATATATCAGAAAATGAGCGAAAAAGCTCTTGGCATTTCAGGCGCGCCGCTGCTGCCACAGATTGACAGTCCGGCTGACCTGCGGAAGCTGTCGCCCGACAGACTTCCGCAGCTATGCAGTGAAATACGCGAGTTTCTTATACAGTCGCTGTCGCAGAATCCCGGCCACTTTGCCTCGAGCATGGGCAGTGTGGAGCTGACGGTGGCGCTTCACTATGTATTCAATACACCCTATGACCGCATCGTGTGGGATGTGGGACATCAGGCATACGGACATAAAATACTCACCGGGCGTCGCGATACTTTCTCGACACTGCGTAAGTTCGGCGGTCTGAGCGGTTTCCCGAGTCCGTCGGAGAGTGAATACGACACTTTCGCGGCCGGCCATGCCTCAAATGCCATATCGGCCGGTCTGGGCATGAGTGTCGCATCGCGTCTGCGCGGCGAGAGTCCCCGTCGAAACGTGGTGGCGGTGGTAGGCGACGCATCAATCAGCGGCGGTCTCTCGTTCGAGGGCATAAACAATGCAGCCAACACCCCCAACAATCTGCTGATTATACTCAACGACAACGATATGTCGATTGACGAGAATGTGGGCGCCCTTAACTCCTATCTCACACAAATCAACACTTCGCGGCTCTATAATGACATACGCTACAAGGCATACCGCCTGCTGCGGCGCATGCATCTGGTGTCGGACAGGAGCCGCGGCGCTCTGCTTCGCTTCAACAACAGCCTCAAATCGCTGCTCGGAGGACGTCAGAATCTTTTCGAGGGATTCAACATACGTTATTTCGGGCCCTTCGACGGCAACGACATAGCCACGGTTATACGCGTGCTCAACGACATACGCGACATGGAGGGTCCGCGGATACTGCATCTGCGCACCGTCAAGGGCAAGGGATACGCCCCTGCCGAGGCCGACCCCGCATCCTGGCATGCTCCGGGCCGCTTTGACCCGGCTACCGGGAAGCGCGCCGAGGCAGTACCAGACCCGACGAAGCCTCCGAAGTATCAGGATGTGTTCGGCGACACGCTTGTGGAACTCGCACAGAAAAACAAAGCGATTACGGCCATTTCGGCCGCCATGCTCTCGGGTACATCGGTAGGCACGATGCAGGCCGTGATGCCCGAGCGCGTGTTCGACGTTGGCATATCGGAGGGCCATGCCGTGACTTTCGCCGGTGGCCTTGCCAAAGACGGCATGCGTCCGTTCGTGGCGATTTACTCGAGCTTCCTGCAGCGCGCCTACGACCATATAATCCACGATGTGGCGCTCAACAAACTGCCCGTGACCTTCTGCATCGACCGTGCGGGGCTTGTGGGCGAGGACGGCGCCACGCATCACGGAGTATTCGACCTTGCATATCTGCGCACGATACCCAATATGACAGTTGCCGCGCCGCGCGACGAGCATATGCTGCGCAATCTGCTCTATACGGCACAGGAGGGCAATCACGGACCTTTTGCGATACGCTACCCGCGAGGCCGCGGCACACGTACCGACTGGCGCAACGAGATGCACGCACTCCCTATTGGAAAAGGCGAGAAACTCACAGAGGGCAGCGACGCGGTGATTCTGTCGATAGGTGTCACAGATGCCGCAAAAGCCGTTGAGGCCGCCAAGGCCAAAGGCATCAGCGTGGCCTATTACGATATGGTATTCCTCAAACCGCTTGACACTGAGCTGCTCCGCGAGGCTGCATCCAAAAACGTGCCTCTCATCACAGTGGAGGACGGTACGGTAAACGGTGGCCTGGGAAGCGCCGTAGCCGAATGGCTCGCCGACAATAAAATCGAAGTGCCTCTGCGCCGCATCGGTGTTCCCGACACGTTTATACCGCAGGGGACGCCTGCCCAACTGCAGCATCTGGCCGGAATTGACACCGAGGCCATCGTCAGGGCCGTAGAAGAAGTTGTAAAACCGCAATCAAAAGACTGATTATGAGAATCGTGATTGCCGGAGCCGGCGAGGTAGGCTCGCATCTTGCCAAACTCCTCTCAGCTGAGGAGCAGGATATTCTGCTGATTGACGACAACACGGACAGGCTTGCCGTGCTTGACGCCAACTATAATCTGATGACCTTCCCAGGGAATCCCACGTCTTTCTCCACGCTGCGGGACGCGTCGGTGGGTAACGCCGATTTGTTTATAGCCGTCACGCCTTACGAAGCAAGCAACATAGTCGCATGCAGCATAGCCAAGACACTGGGGGCTAAAAAAACCGTTGCCCGCATCGACTCGTACGACTTCATGGACCCCCGTAACTCCGATGTAGTGAATTCGATGGGGATTGACCGCGTGATTTACCCCGAATATCTTGCCGCGCAGGAAATCATAACGGCCCTCAAACGTACGTGGGCCCGCTACTGGTTCGAACTCCATGACGGCAACCTCATTCTTGCGGGCATCAAACTGCGTCAGGGCGCACCGCTCGCAGGCATGATGCTCCGTGACCTCGCGTACTCGAACCACGAGCTTCACGTGTCGGCAATCAAGCGCAACCACGAGACGATTATTCCCCGCGGCGACGACCGCATAGAAGCCGGTGACATCCTTTATATCACCACCACACGCGAACGCATCCCCGACCTCATAACCCTCACGGGCAAGCAGGAGCACAAGATAAAACGTGTGCTGATAATGGGCGCCTCCAAAATGGCCATACGACTGGTGCGCAGCGCTGGCAATGAATTCAAATTCAAGATTGTGGACAACGATGCCGAGGTGTGCCGTCAGCTGCCATTCAAGTGTCCCGACTGTGAAATCATCTACGGTGACGGCCGGGACCCCGAACTGCTCGCAGACATAGGCATCTCCGAGATGGACGCTTTTGTAGCCCTCACCGACAGCAGCGAGACCAATATCTTCACTTGTCTCACGGCCAAGGATATGGGCATAAAGAAAACCGTAGCCGACGTAGAGAACATACAGTTCATCTCACAGGCCGAAAATCTTAATATCGGTACTGTAGTGAACAAGAAACTGCTTGCATCGAGTTCGATTTTCCAGCTCCTGCTCGATGCCGACTCGTCGACCTCGAAGTGTCTGGCGCTTGCCGATGCTGAAGTCGCCGAACTTGAGGCCCGGGAGGGGTCGAAAATCACCAAAGCGCCGGTGAAGGACCTCTCACTGCCGAAAGAACTGACTCTGGCCGGTCTCTTCCGTGACGGCGAGGGGCTGCTGATTAACGGTAACACACACATCCGGCCCGGTGACCGCGTGCTGGTATTCTGTCTCGCCGGAGCGCTTCATAAAGTAGAAAAATTATTCAGCTGATGATGTTCAAGAAAATACCGCGTACACTCATCAATCTGCGCCTCATCATACGCATAGTGGGGTGGCTCCTGATTATCGAGGCCGGGTTTCTTGTCTTTCCGACCGTCACATGCCTGATTTACGGTGAAAGCGACTGGCTGCCCTTCGGAGCGACCTCGGCCGGGACTCTGATTGTGGGTCTTCTGCTGGCATGGCAGTCGCATCCTGTGAGCATGTACGCCGGCAAGCGCGACGGTTATCTGCTCACGTCGCTTGTATGGGTGGTATTCTCTCTTTTCGGTCTCATACCTTTCCTTTTCTGTACGCATCCGCTTTCTTTCACCGACGCGTTTTTCGAGGCCATGTCGGGTTTTACCACGACCGGGGCGTCAGTGATAGAATCGGTGAATGATATGAGCCACGGCATGCACATGTGGCGCGCCATGACCCAGTGGATTGGCGGCATGGGCATAATTCTCTTTACGCTGGCACTGCTCCCGATGCTCAACTATTCGGGCGGTCTTCAGCTGTTCAACGCTGAGATGACGGGCCTCACCCATGACAAGATACAGCCGAGAATCAACCAGACAGCCAAAACACTGTGGCTTATGTATACTGGTCTGACGGTGTTGCTGATAGGTCTGCTCTGTCTGGGACCGATGTCGTTTTTCGACAGCATATGCCATGCTTTCGGCACTATATCGACCGGCGGCTATTCATCGCACAGCGACGGCATGACCCTGTGGCATGACTCGGTGTATATAAAATGCGTGATGATAGTGTTCATGTTTCTCGGAGGTGTCAATTTCGGACTGCTGTACAAGCTTCTGCACGGAAAAGTCAAGGCACTGCTGCGAAATGACGTTTTCAAGACCTTCGTTGGAATCATTTTTGTCATGCTCGGAATTTTCGCATTGGTCATCACCCTGCGCGGACAGGCCTTCAACTGGGAATCGGTGACGCTCGACCCGCTCTTTCATATAGTGTCGACCATTACCTCGACTGGCTATTCGGTGGCCAATTTCGAACTATGGGGCCCGATTACGCTTGTTCTCACTTTTGTTATGATGGCCTTCGGCGGATGTGCCGGTTCTACGGCGGGCGGTATGAAAATCGACCGTATCATACTCCTCTTCAAGACGGGCCATAACGAACTTTATCGCTGTCTTTATCCGAGGTCTATTACTTCGGTGAAAATCAGCGGCAGCATAATCAGTTCCGAAATAATATCGAAAGTCTTCGCTTTTCTGTGCATTTTCATACTGCTGATAATCGGCGGCGGCCTTACGCTGACTGCGTGCGGCGTGCCTCTCGTTGATTCGTTTTTCTCCACATTTTCATGCCTGTCGAACACGGGGTTGGGTGCCGGAATCACGGGGTCGGAGGGCTCGTACAGCGAGTTGCCGGGCCTGGCGAAGTGGGTATTGTCATTTCTGATGCTCGTAGGGCGTCTTGAAATATTTACCGTACTTGTAGTGCTGACACCTTCATTCTGGAACAGATAATGGCACGACATAACACGCTGGGTAAATGGGGCGAACAGCTCGCCGTGGACAAACTGATTTCGGAAGGCTGGCAGATTGTAGAGCGCAACTGGCGTATGGGGCATCTTGAAATCGACATAATAGCACGTCGCGACGGAGTGGTGGTTTTTGCAGAGGTAAAAACACGCTCAGACTGCGATACAGACCCTTTCGAAGCAGTGACGAAGGCGAAAATCTCCCATATGACGCGTGCCGCCGAGACCTATATGCGGCACACCGACATGCGTTTTCAGCCGCAGTTCGACCTCTTCGCCATAAACGGCACACCCGATGGAGAATATACCATTGAGCATATACCAGATGCGTTTTATGCTCCGCTAAAGACTTACTGACAATATAAAAGAAAGCAAGAGATATGAATGAAAATGTGTTCACGGCGCGTCTTGACCAATTCCGCGCCCTTCTACGCAAAAACGGAGTTCAGGCAGCCATAGTGCCGCAGGCCGACCCGCATCAGGGTGAATATCTGGCACCCCACTGGCAGGTACGCCGCTGGCTGTCGGGGTTTACAGGTTCGGCCGGAGACCTGGTAGTGACTGACCATAGAGCAGCGCTGTGGACCGATTCGCGATATTTCCTACAGGCAGCCCAGCAGCTCGAAGGCACCGGCATAGAACTTATGAAATCGGGACTGCCGGAAACACTATCAATAGCACAATATCTCTGCCAAGTTCTTAACTCAGGAGATACAGTCGGAATTGACGGCCTTCTGTTCACCCAGGCTCAGGTAAATGAGCTTAAGGCGGCTCTCGGAGCCAAGGATATAAAGCTCGTGACAAATCTCGATGTGATTGATGAAATATGGAGTGAGCGCCCGGCTCTTCCCGAGGGAAAAATATTCGTGCACGAACTCCGTTTTTCGGGCCGTAAGGCTTCTGACAAGATTGCATCCATACTCGAGGATGCCCGCGGCAAAGGCTGTGAGACAGTATTCGAATGCATGCTCGACAGCATAGCATGGACACTCAACATACGCTGCAACGACGTGAAGCATACGCCCGTCGCGACATCTTTTCTCTATCTTGCTCCCGGAGCATCGAAACTCTTTATCGACAGTGCGAAGCTGAGCGACGAGACCCGTGCCTATCTTGCAGGCGAAGGCGTGGATGTTCTGCCCTACAACGAAGTCAAGACATTTCTTTCGTCGCTTCCAAGTGATGAGAAAGTGCTTGTGGATGCCTCGCACACGGCATACGAGCTGCTGAATATTCTCGGCGGGCGTGCCACAGACGGAGGCATATCGGCAGCCAACCGTTTTAAATCGGTTAAGAACGCGGTGGAACTCGAGGGCATACGCAATGCGATGCTCCGCGACGGAGTGGCCATGGTTCGCTCGCTCATGGAAATCAAGCGCAGGGTAAGCGCAGGCGAACCGACCGACGAACTCGCCGTAGCGGAAATACTGCGTCATTACCGCAGCATGGGCGAGAACTACACCGACGAGAGCTTCGGCACGATTGCCGGCTACGGCCCTCACGGGGCTATTGTCCACTATGAGGCATCGGCAGAATCGAGCTCGGCCCTAA
Organism: uncultured Muribaculaceae bacterium; assembly: GCA_910587355.1. Classification (GTDB taxonomy): domain Bacteria; phylum Bacteroidota; class Bacteroidia; order Bacteroidales; family Muribaculaceae; genus CAG-873. The sequence goes on along the minus strand of CAJUKF010000012.1, from coordinate 44,991 downwards.
AATCAGAAGGACTGCTTCTGATAGACTCGGGAGCGCAGTATTTCGACGGCACCACCGATATAACGCGCACCATAGCCCTCGGCAATCCGACAGCCGAGGAAAAACGTGACTTCACCCTTGTGATGAAAGGGCATATCGCGCTTGCGCAGGCCGTCTTTCCGCAAGGCACGTGCGGCACGCAGCTCGACGTGCTCGCGCACCAGTATCTGTGGCAGCACGGCCTCAATTATCTCCACGGCACGGGCCATGGAGTAGGGCACTTCCTCAGCGTACATGAGGGTCCTCACAGCATACGCATGAACTATGTGGGGCATCCTGTACTCGCCGGAACCGTGACATCGAACGAGCCCGGCCTCTACGTGGAAGGCGTTCACGGAATACGCTGCGAGAATCTTGTGGAATGTGTGCCTGCCATGACGACGGAGTACGGACAGTTCCTGCGTTTCGAGACACTGACACTCTGTCCCTTCGAGCGTTCGCTTTTCGACCTCTCGCTCATGACGGAGACCGAAATAAAATGGGTCAACGGCTATCACGCCACAGTGGCCTCACGCCTGATGCCACTGCTCGCCACGGATGAAGAACGCCGCTGGTTGAGCGAAGCAACCCTGCCTCTTTCTTGAAAATTAATATAAACCAATATCAGAGACTTACAGAATAATGGCTCTTATCATACCAGTACGCGGTTTTACACCCAGAACGGGTAAAGACTGCTTCCTTGCCGAGAACTGCACGCTTGTGGGCGATGTCACCATGGGCGACGAATGCAGCGTTTGGTTTAACGCCGTGCTGCGCGGCGACGTGAACACTATCACCATAGGTGACCGGGTGAACATCCAGGATGGCTCAGTGCTCCACACACTCTATCAGAAATCGACAATAGAGATAGGCAATGACGTGTCGATAGGGCACAACGTGACGATTCACGGTGCAAAAATCCACGATTTCGCTCTGATAGGCATGGGTGCGGTGGTGATGGATGACGCCGAAGTAGGCGAGGGCGCCCTCGTGGCAGCCGGTTCAGTGGTGCTTTCGCGCACCAAAATCGGTCCCAACGAACTCTGGGGCGGAGCACCGGCAAAATTCATCAAGATGCTTGAGCCCGAAAAAGCCCGCGAGATGAACCATAAGATAGCCCGCAACTATCTTTTCTACAGCAAGTGGTATACAGAGCCCGAAAACATACAGGAATGAAAGTACTCAAATTTGGCGGCACCTCAGTAGGCTCGCCCGAACGCATGCGCCATGTGGCTGAACTTATAACCAAAGAACGCCGCAATGTGATAGTGCTCTCGGCCATGTCTGGCACAACCAATACCCTTGTAGAGATAGCAGAATATCTCTACAAGGGCAATATCCCCGGTGCTCAGGAAACTGTCAACGGCCTCTACGCCAAATATATGACGGTCGTAGAACAGTTGCTCACGACCATGCAGGCGAAAGCGCGTGCGGCGGCTGCCATAACACGCGTATTCGCCCTCCTGCGCTCGTATTTCTCCGAACCGCTCACTGAGGCAGGCGAGAAAGAGATACTTGCCCAGGGCGAACTCATGTCGACATCGCTGATGCAGTGCTATCTCGAAGAGCAGGGAGTGAAATCGGTGCTTCTGCCAGCCCTCGATTTCATGCGTACGCTTGACAGCGGCGAGCCCGACATGCAGCACATACAAGTGCGTCTGCGGAGGATGATAGACCTCGAACCCGATGCCGAACTCTTCATAACCCAGGGGTATATATGCCGCAACGACCACGGCGGAATCGACAACCTCAAGCGCGGCGGAAGCGACTATACCGCTTCGATTCTTGGTGCGGTACTTGATGCCGACGAGATACAAATCTGGACTGACATAGACGGAATGCACAACAACGACCCCCGGTATGTAGAAGGTACAAAACCGGTGAGCACGCTTCACTTCGAGGAAGCCGCCGAACTGGCTTACTTCGGCGCGAAAATCCTGCATCCGGCATGTGTGCTTCCTGCCAAGCTGCACAATATACCCATACGTCTGCTGAACACACTCGACCCCGAAGCTCCCGGTACGCTGATATGCAACAGCACGCCCGACCGCAAGCTTAAGGCGGTGGCCGCAAAAGACAATATTACGGCTATTAAAATCAAGTCGGGCCGCATGCTGCTCGCCTACGGTTTCCTTCATAAGGTATTCGAGACCTTCGAGAACCACCGCACAAGCATCGACATGATAGCGACTTCGGAAGTAGGCGTGTCGGTGACAGTTGACGACGACTCTCATCTGGCCGCCATAGTCGACGACCTCAAGCATTTCGGCACAGTCACGGTAGACCGCGACATGGTGATTATCTGCGTCGTGGGCGACCTCGAGTGGGAACACTGCAACTTTGAAAGTAAGGTTCTCGAGGCGCTTGAGGGCATTCCCGTGCGAATGATTTCGTACGGCGGCTCGAATTACAACATATCGGTGCTCGTCCGTCGTGATGACAAGGTACGGGCCCTGAAAGCATTAAGCGAAAAACTTTTCTGATTACGACTACACATTCCATTTCCAAATAGGTAAAAAAACACATGATTACAGTAAGCAATCTAAGCATACAATTCGGCAAGAAACCGCTTTTCCAGGACGTGAACCTGAAATTCACACCTGGTAACTGCTATGGCATCATAGGAGCCAACGGCGCGGGCAAGTCAACCCTCATGCGTATGCTCAGCGGGCTGCTCACTCCCACTTCGGGCACGATAGAGCAAGGTCCGGGCGAGCGTATGAGCGTGCTGGAACAGGACCACTTCAAATTTGATGACTGCACGGTGCTCGAAACCGTTCTGCGCGGCCACACGCATCTGTGGGACATAATGCAGGAGAAAGACGCCCTCTATGCAAAACCCGATTTCAACGAGGCCGACGGCGTACGGGCAGCCGAACTTGAAGAGCGCTTCGCCGAACTCGAAGGCTGGAATGCCGAAAGCGACGCGGCGGCCCTGCTGAGCGGCCTCGGCATCAAAGAAGACCGTCACGGCATGCTCATGCGCGACATAAGTGCCAACGAGAAGGTGCGCGTGCTTCTTGCCAAAGCCCTCTTCGGCAATCCTGACAACCTTTTGCTGGACGAACCGACCAATGACCTCGACCTCGATACGGTGACATGGCTCGAGGAATATCTGTCGAATTTCGAGAACACGGTGCTCGTTGTGTCGCACGACCGTCACTTCCTTGACTCCGTGTGCACTCATACACTCGACATAGACTATAACCGCGTGAAGCTCTTCGCCGGCAACTATTCGTTCTGGTACGAGAGCTCGCAGCTCGCCCTGCGTCAGCAACAGCAGGCCAACAAGAAGGCCGAGGACAAACGCAAGGAGCTGCTCGAGTTCATCCGCCGCTTCAGCGCCAACGTGGCCAAGAGCAAGCAGACGACCTCGCGCAAGAAGATGCTCGAGAAACTCAATATCGAAGAAATCCAGGCATCGTCGCGCCGCTATCCGGGCATAATCTTCACCCCCTCCCGCGAGGTGGGCAACAAGATACTCGAGGTGAAAGGTCTGTCGGCCTCGGTCGACGGCGACATTCTTTTCCGCGATGTCAATTTCCAGATAGAGAAGGGAGAGAAGGTGGCTTTCCTCAGCCATGACCCCCGTGCGATGACAGCGCTCTTCGAGATTATCAACGGCAACCGCAAGGCCGACTCGGGTTCATATGACTGGGGCCAGACCATCACCACGGCCTATCTGCCGCTTGACAACTCCTCGTTCTTCGACACGGACTACAACCTTGTGGACTGGTTGTGCCAGTTCAGCGACGATTCGAGCGAGATTTATCTCAAAGGTTTCTTGGGCCGAATGCTGTTCTCGGGCGAGGATGTGCTCAAAAAGGCCTCGGTGCTCTCGGGCGGCGAGAAAATGCGCTGCATGATAGCCCGCATGATGCTCAGGGACGCAAATACAATCATACTCGACTCGCCCACGAACCACCTCGACCTCGAGTCAATCCAGGCTTTCAACAATACGCTGCAGACCTTCAAGGGCGTGATACTCATGGCCTCGCACGACCACGAGTTCATACAGACCGTGTGCAACCGCATAATCGAGCTTACCCCCAACGGCATAATCGACAAACTCACCGAGTACGACGACTATATCACCGACCCGCGCGTAGCCGAGGCCCGCGAGAAACTGTATGCCAAACCGATGTAAAAACAAAAATAAAACATGATTAAGCATATCGTAATGTTCAGGCTTGAGGCTTCGGAGGCCGTCGCCGCTGTGGCCGCATCGAAGTTCAAGAGCGCGATTGAGGCTCTCCCTCAGAAAATCGAAGCCCTCGATGCCGTGGAGGTCGGGATTAACGACGGCCCGGCCTCCGGAAACTGGAACATAGTCCTCACGGCCGAGTGCGCCACCTACGACGCTCTGCAGGCTTATTCGGCACATCCCGAGCATCTTGCCTGCGTGGCTATAATCAAACCCTATATCGCCGAAAGAGCCTGCGTTGACTACACTGTTGCCGACTGATATCCAGGGAAGCTCTTTTTACAAAGACCTCCAAAGTCTGAAATGCAGTGCTGCGCCCGCGGCGGTAAAATATGACGCACTGGCGCATGTGTTCTACGACATCATCGATGCCGCAACTGATGCCGTGCCTGTAAATTTCGCCGGGCCTTTCGCCAAAACCGATTATCTCTTCACCGAACGCGGTGCATCGTCGGCGCTTGTGGTGGCTGTAAATGCTGCGCGAGGCCGTTTCAGGCACCGCGCCACCATGACGGCGGCGGAGTGTGAGGCGGCTTTCGAGCATGATTTCAATGCGGTCGTCGGGCTTGCGGAGCTATGTCTGGGCGAGCCCGCGCCGGATAATCTGGAGTTCCTGCGTGCCGTGGCAGCGCCTACGGACCATACGATGGCCGAGGCGCAGGAGTATGTCCGTGTGGTGGTGGATTCTGCCGAAGGGAATATGATTCGTGTCAGAAGCGAGCATCAGCCTGAGAAAACCCTTGAGCTCGACTGCTCCGACTGGCCCGAACTGCCCGGCATGGTGCAGCCCTACGACCAGCTCAATCTTGTCGAGCCGGAGATTTCAGGAAGCAGAGTGCAGGCGCGTTTTGTGATTTACGAGCCTGATTATCTGGTGAATGTCACTCAGATTGCGTCGTGCTTCGAGAGTTACGGGACGGATGCCCGCATCAGTCTCGTGCGGCGGTTCATGCCGCCTGTAAATACGGCGGCGGTGAATCTGGGTAATTTCGCTTCGCAGCTGCTTGACGAAGAGGTGAACCGGGGCCGCGAAGAGATTGATTTCAGAAACAGCGCGACGGCGTTCTTCCGCAGCAATGCAATCAGTCTTGCTACATGCGGGCTGCCTCCGACTTTCCGCCACGAAGCACTGGCCCAGCAGATAAACATACGGCATGCGCTGAGCGATGTGCTTCCGACGGCAGTCAGCGGGTTTGACCGCGGAAACGTGATGCTTGAACCGGCATTTTTCGCTGAAATACTCGGTCTGCAGGGGCGCATGGACCTCATGCAGCTCGATTACAGGCTTGTCGTAGAGCAGAAATCGGGCAAAGGGGAGTGGAACCCCGGGAACGAGAATCTGCCCCGGTACCGCGAGAACCACTATGTGCAGCTGTTGCTCTATATGGCGATTATCCGCTATAATTACCGTGCGCAATATGAGCGCAACAACTGCTGCCTGAGCGCTTTTCTCATGTACTCGCGCTATGCGGAGCCGCTGATTGCCCTTGGCAACGCACCGGCTCTGTTGCGCGAGGCTCTGAAGGTGCGCAACGAGATTGTGGCCAACGAGCGTAGGCTTGCATCGGGTGACTCCGGTGTGCTCGACACTCTTACTCCAGATGCGCTCAACAGCCGTGGGACGGGAACGCTGTGGGAGCGCTATCAGCGTCCTCAGCTATGCAGTGTGCTTGACCCGGTGCACAACGCCGACACGCTTGCGGGGCTATACTTCCGGCGGATGCTTGCCTTTGTGGCAAAGGAACATCAGCTGTCGAAGTGCGGCAACAAAATAAAACGCGGCTCGGGATTTGCTGCGGCATGGCAGTGTGCCTTAGCCGAGAAACTCGATGCAGGGAACATCTATGCCGGCCTGCGGCTGTGCGAGCCTGCGGAAGGTCATGAGGGGGCAGTCAAGGAGCTGCTTCTGGAGTTTGCCGATGACGCGGCCAACGATATGGCCAATTTCCGTGCGGGGGATGTGGTGATTCTTTATCCCTATGACGAGGATGCGGAACCGGATGCGCGCGCCACAATGGTATTCCGCTGCTCAATAACGGATATAGGGGAGAGACGCATAAGTCTGCAGCTTCGCTTCGAGCAGAGCAGCGCGATGCCCTTTGTGACGAACAGCTCGCGTCTCTGGGCGATAGAGCACGATTTTATGGATTCGTCGTACAATGCGCTCTATCAGGGACTTCACGCTTTTCTTCGCGCCCCGGAGCAGAGACGCGATTTGATTCTGTTCAGGCGCAGGCCGCGTGTTGACCGCAAGGCCACGCTGAATATGAGTCACGGCGATTTCAATGCGCTGGCGCTGAGAGTAAAGCAGGCACGGGATATATTTCTTATAATCGGCCCTCCGGGGACGGGCAAGACTTCGTACGGGCTTGTGACAACTCTAAAGGAACAGCTGTCGGAGCCGGGTTCGTCGGTGCTTCTGCTTTCGTACACCAACCGGGCTGTTGACGAAATGTCGTCGAAGCTCGTCGAGCATGGGATAGACTTCATGCGGATAGGGCCGGAGCTGTCGTGTGCGCCGGAGTACAGGAGTTTTCTTATCGGTGAGAAAATTTCTTCGTGCGGGAATGTGGGGCAAGTGAGAGAGGCAATTATGTCGGCGCGGGTGTTCGCCGCGACGGTCGCATCGCTGAACGGCTCAATCAATCTGCTGTCTCTTAAGAAATTCGACCTCGTGATTATCGATGAGGCGTCGCAGATACCTGAACCGCATCTGCTGGGCATACTTTCGGCCAAGACCGAAGAAGGAGTGCCTGCGATTGACCGGATAGTGATGATAGGCGACCACAAGCAGCTTCCGGCGGTGGTGCAGCAGACGGCACAGGAAGCCGGGGTCGAGGAGTCCGAGCTTCGGGAGACAGGGTTGTGTGACTGTCGTATGTCGATGTTCGAGCGGTTCGTGAACCGTTACGGCGATGACCCTGAGGTAACCTACACACTCACCCGGCAGGGGCGCATGCACAGCGAGATTGCCGAGTTTCCCAACGAGCGATTCTATAACGGAAAACTTGATATCGCCGGCTTACCCCATCAGACGGCGCCTCTGCCAGGAATTTCAGCAACGAGCGTTATGGAAAAGGCTTTGTGGGAGCACAGGGTGTCGTTCATAAACGTGGTTGAGGAAGCAGCTGTCGGTTCGCCCGACAAAATCAACGATGCCGAGGCGCTCGTCATCAGCGGGATTACAGGGGCTATATGGAAATATGAATCGTGCCGTTCTGCGGACTTCAGCTTAGCGGACAGCGTGGGAATAATCGTGCCCTACCGCAATCAGATTTCGCATATACGCCATAAACTTGCCGCAGCGGGCATACCGGGAGCGTCGGAGGTGGCGATTGATACTGTGGAGCGGTTCCAGGGGAGTCAGCGCGACTATATCATATACGGCTTTACGGTGAAAAGGGCGGGGCAGTTGCGGTTCCTGACGCAGCATACTTTTACGGATACAGACGGAACTGTTGTAGACCGTAAACTCAATGTGGCCATGACCCGGGCACGCGAGCATCTTGTGCTTGTGGGAAATGCACGTCTGCTCGGCGAGGCTCCGGTTTTTGCCGACCTGATTGATTACTGCAGGCAATCGGGCGGATATTTTGATGTTTAGCCGCAACAAAATTTTGCGGTGTAAGTAAAAAATGCTTACCTTTGCACACCGAAGCGCCCGAATGGTGGAATGGTAGACACGAGGGACTTAAAATCCCTTGGCCATTGCGGCTGTGTGGGTTCGAGTCCCACTCCGGGCACGGAGAAGCGACTTGATTATCTTTTTCAGGGATGGTCAAGTCGCTCTTTTAGTATTTCTTCCTATAATACTACTTTACGAATACCTTCCATATATGAAATACCTGATGAAAAAACTGGCTGTGGCAGTGCTTGCCGTGACGGCTCTCGGCACAGCTCATGGGGCATCGCCCGAGACACCGAATTATGACAACAACCGCTATCCGCTTGTGCAGAAGCTATATATGGAGCTGCCGTTGGGGAGCATCCGCCCTACCGGGTGGCTCAGGGAGATGCTTGAACGTCAGAAATCGGGCGCGACAAGTAAGATGGATGAACTGTATCCCGAGGTGATGGGGCCGCGCAACGGCTGGCTCGGCGGCGACGGCGACCAATGGGAACGCGGCCCGTACTGGATTGACGGGTTGCTTCCGCTTGCGTATATTCTTGACGATGAGGCGCTGAAGAAGAAAGTGCAGCCGTGGATTGAATGGACCCTCGCCAGTCAGCGCGAAGACGGATATCCATTACCATCTCACCGATGGCACTTATGACTCGAACATCTTTACTGCATCGAGTAAAGCGGAATTTGACAAGGCTTATCAGGCAACGAAGCACGTTACCGATTATGTCGTTTCCGACAGCATTGGTGAGCGTAATTTTGCCCATGACCTTGATGAGGCAAGCGAAGTCGTGGTGTACGCAAAGTTGCCGCGCTCGTTCCAGATACCTACACCTGTAGGCAGCTATGCTCCAGATTGGGCGATTGCCATGCAAAAAGGTAATGTCAAGCATATTTTCTTTATCGCGGAAACCAAAGGTTCGTTACAATCCATGCAACTCAATGCGATAGAAAATGCAAAACTTGACTGCTGTATGCAATTATTCAATGAAATGTCAACTGAATCTGTGCGCTACCATAAGGTTACATGTTACCAAGACCTCATAGATGCAATTACAGCGGTAAAATAATAAACTGATATGGTTTATGTTGCTGAAGTGAGTATCATGTGGAGGATGGAGATATATAAACAAAATCTTACATGGTCTTATCAGGATAATTTATTTGGACGTTTCCGGTTAGAATTTGGTCGTCAAGGGACAGTATGATATTATTGGAATCAATTATTGATATTAAAAAGTTCGCTTAAACGATGAGTGATAATTTTATTCCTCAGAAAGGTTACTACCGGAAACTTCGTGTATATCAGATTGCGGAGATAATATACGACGTGACCTTTATATTCACCCAGCGGTTTCTCTCAAAGGGCGACAGGACTATCGACCAGATGATTCAGGCTGCAAGAAGTGGAAAGCAAAATATAGCTGAAGGAAGTGCAGCCGGAAGTACATCCAAAGAGACAGAGATAAAACTCACAAATGTCGCCAAGGCGAGCTTGCAGGAACTGCTGATTGATTATGAGGATTTTCTAAGAACCCGCGATTTTGAACTTTGGGAAAAGGATAGCCCGAAGGCAGTGGTGTCGCGGCGGATTTGTGCAGGAAACAACGACTCGTCATTTTTTCGAGAGGCGGTCAAGACACGAAGTGCCGAAACAGTCGCCAATATTGCGATTATTCTGATACATCAGGCTGATGTATTGTTATACCGGCTGATAGAGCGGCAGAAAGCGGATTTTCTTCGGCATGGAGGAATTCGCGAGCAGATGACTAAAGCAAGAGTACAGTATAGGAGCGCTCAGAGCTCTCGGAGTTCTCAGAGAGCTCCGAGCACTCTGAGAACTCCGAAAATGGAAGAGGCATTTGAAGGCGTGGACGTGGTGATGATGTGCGGCGTGAGCGGAGCGGGCAAGACTTTTGTGGCCCGCGGGCTTGAGGCGCAGGGCTTCGTGCGTCTGTCGGCTGATGCGGATGTGTGGGAGGCTTACGGCGAGGGGTATGCGCGCATGCCGGCGGCGGAGCAGCATGTCATTTATATGAGGGCGCTCGGAAATATAATCGGGCGTGTGCCGGAGCTGCTGCGGCAGGGAAAACGCGTCGTGATTGATGCGTCGATGTGCAAACGCGCACGCCGCGACGAGGTGGCTGATATGTGCCGCCAGGCCGGAGCGCAGCATGTGATTGCGTATCTGGATTCGTCACGCGCTACGTTGCTCGAACGTCTGAAAGCTCGCAAAGGTAAGGGGCCTGATGACCAGTTTGTGTCGGAGGAGGAGCTTGACCGATTTCTCGCTCACTTCGAAGTTCCCGAAGCGGACGAGCGTTTTATCCATATAAAGAACAATACGGCGAGCACCAAGGCGTAAAGAGCGAACATAAGCCAGAAGTCGACCCAGCCTTCGTAGCGCAGCTGAGGCGACGGGGCGGAAAATACGAGCCGGTTGGCGGCGGTCTGTGCGGCTACAAGGCCCAGTGTGCCTCCGATGCCTGAACTCATAGCCATGAAGAGGCCCTGCGTTCCGGCCCGTGAGCGGCTGTCGGCGGCACGGTCGATATATACGTTGCCGGCGATGTTGAAAAAGTCGAATGCAATGCCGTAGACTATGCCTGATGCTATGAGTAGCCATAGGCCGCTGCCGGTATCGCCGAGGGCGAGAAAGAGGAAGCGAAGGCTCCACGCGGCTATGGCGATGAGTATGACGTTGCGGATGCCGAAGCGTCGGATGCAGAAGGGGAGGAGAAGTATGCAGACTGCTTCGCTGATTTGCGACACGGCTATGATTGCGTTGGCATTGGCGGCTCCCCATGTTCCGGCGAAGGCCTCGAGCGAGCCGAACTGGCTTATGAAGACGTTGCCGAATGAGTTCGTCACCTGAAGGGCGACTCCTACGAATATGCAGAAAATGAGGAAAATACGGGTGCGTGTTTGACGGAATAGCGTGAGTGCGTTGAACCACATGCCGTTTTGCGGTCGGTCGGATAATCCTGTAGCGGGAAGAGAAAGCGAGTACAGGACAAGGATGCCGGCTATGGCGGCGGCAAGCAGTAGCTGATACGGCGATGACTGGAGTCGTGCGAAGTTGACGGCAAGCATGCCGGCGATGAAGCCGAGTGTGCCGAAGAGCCGGATTATGGGAAATACACTTTCAGGGCTTACAGATGCCTTGCGCAGGCTCTTGAAGATAATCGCGTTTGACAGTCCGATTGCGGGCATGAAGAAAGCCGTTCCGCAGGCGAAAAGCCCGAAAAGCGGCCAGAAGCCGATTTGAACGGAGTTGATGGAGTAGAAGGCTGCCGCTGAAAAGAATATGGCAACGAGGAGGTTGCAGATGCCGAGCATCCGGCGTGCTTCGAGCCAGCGGTCGGCTACAAACCCCACGAGAGCAGGCATGAAAAGCGATACAATGCATTGGACGGCGTAGAACCAGCCGATTTGGCGGGCGAGACCCGCATGGCTGAGAAAGTTGCCGAGCGATATAAGATAGCATCCCCATACTCCGAACTGTAGCATGGACATGACAGCAAGCCGGATTTTAAGGGCCGTATGTGAGTTGTTTCCCAAAATGTGGTTTACTTAATTTCGGGTGTTAAAAGTTACCTTTCGTCTCGCGGGCGCGATTAATCGCGCCCCTACGTGTTGTGAAATAAAAAATCGCTGTTTTTATTTACGGCGTCGGAAAAGCGGAGCGACGAACCTGAATGCCTTTAAGGCAATGAATCCGTATTCGGCGAGAGTGAGAGCGCCGGTGAGGCGAGAGAAAAGGGAGTCGGGGGCGCCGAAAACAGGTGAGCGGCGCCTGTAACGGTCAATCTGCGCCGACATTTTGAACTTTTGTATTTCCATGCGTGCCTGCACAAGGGTACGCCGCATCTGTATCTGCTGCAGCGTCATTCCCTGCCAGTCGGACGGGGTCTCATTGGGGTACGGAGGCAGATTCATCATTGTTTTCTGTTTTAGCGGGTTGTGGCGCGGGCAGCAGCAGACGCGAGAGATAACGCGCTATGGGATTTACGAGCAGCTGCATACGGAATATAATCAGGAGAGCCATAATCAAGAGGAAGAATCCTGCTACGATTATAAATGCCCATACGGGACTCATGACCATAGAGAGTGCCAGTGCGCTGGATATGGTGGCAAAGAGCAGCACGACGGTGATGAGTATGGTGAGCAGCGATGCGAGCGCAATGGCAGCGAGAAGGCGGGTAAGCTTTTCGGTCACGCTGAGGCGTGTATCTTCTACCAGAAGCTGGAGATACTGTTTTATTGATGCCGATATGGCCGACAGACCTGTTCTGTTTTCGTTGTCCGACATAATGCGATAGTAATAACAGTTAAACGACTGCGCCCGGCGCCATAGGTGCCGGGCAGCCGTTATGTAAAAGCCGCCGTGAAAGCGTCAGGCTTTTTTCTCCTTGGAGGAGTCTTCTACCTGACAGGCAATCATTTCGACGAGTTCGTCGATGTCATCAGCGGCGATGATGCCGTGTTTCTGGAGTATGACCTTGATGCGCGCACGGAGTTCTTCTCCGGTCGTGGGAGTGAGAAGAGCCGCGGCGACAGCTCCGACGGCAGCCCCCAATAGGAATGTGCAGAGACCTTTCATATGTGTCGGAATTATTTTATGTCTTTGATTTCGTCTGCAATCTGGTCGGCGAGGTCTTCGAGTTCAGCGGCCTTGATGCCGGGGACGTGTGTGCGGATGAAGTCTTTGATTGATTCGCGGGTCTGGCTGCCGGTCTGGGGGGCAAGAAGGAGTGCTGTGGCTGCGCCTACTAAAGCGCCGCCGATAGCTGCGATGATAATGGGAAGTCCTTTCATTTTGTTTCGGGTCTTTATGTAGTTAGTGGTAAAAAAGTATCACTTGCAAATAATAACGTCTCCGGAGACGTGATAGTTCGTCTCCGGAGACTTAAAATTTTCAGTCGTCGAGGGGAACAGCGTAGTAAGCGGCCTTACCGGTGGGATATATGCCGGAGATGAACATTACTTTTTCGTCGGCAGACTTGGTAATGGCCTTATAGAGCGATTTTATGTCGTCGGCCGAAGATACACGGTTTCCGTTGATGCTGAGTATTATGAATCCGTCGCGCATACCTGATTTGGCGAATCGGCCCTCTTTGTCGAGTTCAGTCACTGCAACGCCATGGCTTATGCCGAGGCTGCGGGCCATGCTTTCGTCGATGCCGGCGAAAGCGGCTCCGAGAGAAGTCTCATTGTCGGCGCGAGTTATGCTCACATCGCCTTTGCTGTTGCGGAGTGTGGCTTTGGCAGTGTGCTTTTTGCCTTCGCGGTAGAATACGATTTCCACTTCGTCTCCGGGGCTGAAGCTTGTTATAGCCTCCTGCATTTCGGCGGTTGAGCGTGTGGGTTTCTTGCCGAGGGATACAATTACGTCGCCGGGCTGCAGGCCTGCCTGACGGGCAGCGGTGCGGTCGTTGACTTCCTGGACGTAAATGCCGGATGTGGTGCCTTTGATTCCTTTCTCACTTACGAGTTCGGGCGTGAGTTCTCGGAAAGCGATGCCGAGGTAAGCGCGCTGCACAGTGCCGAAGCTGTGTATGTCGTTGACAACTTTCTGTACTATTGATGTAGGAATTGCAAACGAGCAGCCTGCGTAGGTGCCGGTCTGGGAGTAGATGGCGGTGTTGATGCCTACGAGTTCGCCTTTAAGGTTGACGAGCGCTCCGCCGGAGTTGCCGCGGTTGACGGCAGCATCGGTCTGGATATATGATTCGATTCCGCCGCGCGAGGGCTCGCCGACGCTCGAGGATATGTTACGGGCTTTAGCACTGACGATACCCGAGGTGACAGTGGATGTGAATCCGAAGGGGTTGCCGACGGCAAGCACCCACTCGCCCACCTTAAGGTCTTCGGAGTTCCCCATGGGGATGACGTGGAGGTCGGGAGCATCGATTTTGATAAGAGCCAGGTCGGTATCGGGGTCGCTTCCCACGACAGTGGCGTTGAAGTTGCGGTTGTCGTTGAGAGTGACTTCAAGACGTTCGGCATCGGCAATCACATGGTTGTTTGTGACGATATATCCGTCGGGACTGATGATAACGCCAGAACCGAGACCAATCTGCTGCTGTTTGGGCTCCTCTCTGGGCTGCTGTTGCTGGCGGCGGCGCTGCTGCGGTCCGAAGAAGAAGTCGAAGAGAGGGTCGTCGTAGAAATCGCCTCCGCCATACTGCTGCTGGCGGCGCGACTGGGGAGTGGCGAAGCTTTTTACCGAGACAACACCGTTGACGGTCTGTTCGGCTGCGCGGATGAATTCCTCCTGAGAAATGAAGCGGGCATTGCCCTGGGGCGCAGTCTGCGACGAGTTGCCGGAGGAATTGCTTACTAAAAAGGTATCAGGCCTTGCGTTGTCGGCGCGGACAACGAGAGCGGTGACTGATGCAATAAGGGCTGCACACGCTATGGCCGATGTGATGATTTCTTTCTTCATTGCTATATAGGTAGATTGTAGTTTGCTGCAAATTTAACGTAAATTCTTCTATGTTGTATATCTTCTTATACTTTATTTGCGTTAAATCCGGGTTTTTAAATATCCTTATTAATTTGCAATGAAAATGTTAAAATAAAACAGCTTTTAAGTTAAATTCCTATTGTTGTTAACAAATAGCTTTTACCAAATGTTGAAGCGATAGCCGATTACGGCTTCACCGCTTATTGTGCCTCCTGCGTAGAGAGTCTCTTTATCGGAGAGGATTGCGAGGTCAGCTTTTCCGACAAAACCGAAGAACCATTTGTTGCTGTTCCATACGACTGAAAGCTTGAGGCGGTTGTAAATGGATACGGAAGTCTTTTCGACATCGGATACCACGAATCCTTTTCGGACGCCGATAATCGGAGATTCGCTGACGCCAAGCACCCATTTCGGCGCGAATACCCAGTTGTATCCGTAGCCGAAGCGTACGGCATAGTTGTGAGTGTTTACACGATAATGTTTGTTCGGCCAGGTCGAGGGAAGTTCGTTTTTCAGAGGCTCGGGCAGCACATTGAAGTCGAAATCGAGTTTCTGCGAGTAAATAGAGAACCCGGTATAGAACGAGCCGTGACTTTTGCGCTGAATACGACTGAAGTTGAAAGTGGCTGCTTCGGAGTATCGTTTATGTGTGAAAAAATAATAGGCGTCAAGTCCCCAGGTCGAATTGTTGACTCCGTCGAATGGAATATGAACATGGTCATATTCGCCGAATCGCTTGATAGTGGTGCCTCCATCGTTTTTAGACATATAAAACTCGGCTGCGAAGAGCATGCAGTTGAAGCCGAAACGGAAGCGTTTGCGCGAGCGGTCGACTCCTCCGAGGATTTTGCTTAAGTTGATGTCATATCCAACCGAGACGGCGAGGTAGGTGAGATACAGACCTGCCGATGTGGAGTTGTCGGAGGTCATGAATATGCGTGTGTGATTGGGCAGCTGGAAATTGTAGGCTTCAATCCAGCTGTCGGTGGTGAGTTTTACATTGAATTTGTAACCCGTGGGGTTGACATAAGCGGTATCGTAGCCGTTGAAGAACTTGTCGCCCCAGCGATAAGTGTTTACACAGAAACGCGGAAATTTGCCCCATGCCGCTATGGAATCGAGGTTAAATGATATGGCATCGACCCGCTGTGGCACCAGGGCCGCAATGAGTATAACAAAGAGCAAAGCAAAAACTGAAGGGCGTTTCATATCGGGTGTGCAAATTTACGAAATTTTTTTGCAACAAGTTTTGCTCTTATGTCCTGAAAGTTAAACCATGAGCGAAAAGTCAATTATTTTTCGTTGTTAACTCGCTTGAGAGTCATGACTTCTTTGCCTTTCTTATCGAGCATAAGCACAGTATCATCGTGTTTTCCGCTGACAGCCGATACAGACATTTCGAGAGCCACCACGATGCGCCGCTCCTGGTCGGATTTCTTGCAGGCGGTGGTTGTAATGGAGATATTGGATATGTCGATTGCATTAGGCCGGTTGGGGTCGATGTAAATCTCGCCATTGAAGAAGTTGCAACCTGTATTGCCGTGTACTTTCATCTCGGGGATATCGAAGAAAAGATTTGCCTCGGGGTCGTTGATTTTCTTACCTTCGGCGGATGTTACGCGCCACTCGCCATTGAGAAATTCCATGTTGTGACGTCGGAGCGTGAGCATCACATTACCGCGGGAATTGCGGAGATAAAGATATGTCTCACGGCCTATTTTGCGGCAGTCGGACACGTACGATGAGTTGTCGGAGAAGACAGCGGCTATAGGGGCGCTGTACTCTATGTCGGGGCAGTATTTCTTGGTGGAGAGTATCTGCGAGAATGCCATGTGTCCGTCGGAAAGAACCATATAGTGTCCATTGATGACATTGCATCCGTCGGAGACGTAGAATTTTCCCTTGCTGTCGAAATTTACGTAGGGAACATCGTCTTCTGCGTTGATGTTGAGTTCACCTACCGATGCAACTGTCCATTCACCCCCGGTCAGTTCTTCGGGTTGAGGAATCTGTACATTCCCGGCCGGGGTGGGTGGTAATACTGTTGCCGGAGATTCGTCTTTGTCGGGTTTTACGGTTCCGGTACGTACTTCGGAGGAGCCGGACTTGCGTGAGGTTCCTATTTTGCTGACCACAGAGCATGAGCCAAGCGAGAGAGAGGCTGCGGTGAGGATTATGAATAATATTCGTGAGTTCATAAGTATCTGTTTAGGGCCATGAAAGGCTATTTTCGTTTGACTTCGTCGACACCCTTGATGTTGGCGATATGCCGCATGATAGACTGCAGTTCGTCGAAACTGTGAACGGCGAAGGATATGTTGATTGTTGAGATTGAATCGCTTGTAGATGTGTTGATTGCGTCAATCGCAAGGTTGAGCTGATTTGAGATGCACTCGACAAGGTCGATGAAAAGGTGGTAGCGGTCGACGGCCTTTATGGTGATTTCGACGGGGTAGAGGGTGCCGTCGGGCACGTAGTCGACTGATACTATGCTGTCGCCCCACTGTGACGCGAGTTTTATGGCTGTGGCACAATCGCGCTTATGGACGGTGATTGAGCCGTCTGGCTCGCGGAAGCCGATTACTTCTTCTCCCGGAATAGGCGAGCAGTCGTGACAGCGCTTGAAAGGAGGAGCGGGCAGCGAGTCGAGATATGCGGTTATTTCTTTCTTGGCCTTGTATGTGATTACAGAGTCGAGCCAGTCGGGCAGAGGATGGCTTCCTTCGTCGCAGAAGATTTCCACCACGTCGCCGCGGCGCAGCTGAGCCTTTACAGAAGCGAGGAATCCGTTGATACGCGCGTATTTTGCCTTTTCGCCGAGCGTAGAGTCGACCTCGTAGGCGAAGTCGAGCACAGTGGCCTTCTGGGGCAGGATAACAGGACGGCCTTTTGGGGTGAATGTCATTATATCGTCGTTGTAGAACGACGTGACTACATTCTCGATGAAATTGCCCGAACCGTCGCCGTCTTCCTGAGCAGCGAGGTCGCGGAGAATGTTGCGGAACTTTTCAATCCAGCGCTGTATGTTGTCTTCGGAGCGCTCGGCCACGCATCCGAGCTGAGAGTCTCGGAGCATTCGGTCGCTGCTTATGTGCACTTCCTGCCAGCGACCGAAGTCTGCAAGGAGCTTGACGTGGAAACTCTGATAGCCGTTCTCTTTGGGTGAGTCGATGTAATTGGTGATACCGCCGGGCTTTTCCTTGAAGCGGTCGGTGAGGACGGCATAATATTTTAGGGCCATGTCTTTCTCGGACACACCTTTGGGGCAATGGAAAACCACATCGGTGAAATGCCGGTATTTGAGGTGGTTGAAGTCGTCGCCGTATTTGTGCATCTTGCGCCATATGCTGTAGGGCTTGCGGTACTCCACATATACGTCGGCATCCAGACCGGCTTCGGCGAGAGTGGATTTGATATTGTCGGTGAATATTTTGAGACGTTCGCGCTGTGCGGCTTCATCGCGGGCAATCAGTGTGGTAAGCTCATCGTATTCGTGGGGACAGCGGAAGCGGAAACTGAGATTCTCGAGCTCGGTCTTGACATTGTAGAAGCCGAGACGGTTGGCAAGCGGAGCGTAGAAATAATCCGTCTCGCCAGCGATTTTCATCTGTTTGTCAGGGCGCATTGAAGAGAGGGTGCGCATGTTATGGAGGCGGTCGGCGAGTTTTACGAGCAGAGCACGGATGTCGAACTGCACGGAGTTGAGCATCTGACGGAAATTGTCGACCTGAAGCGAGTCGACATATTTCTCTTTTTTCTGCTTTGTGACCACATTTACGAGAAAAGCGACATCGTCGCCGAATTCGCGGCTGATATCGTCGATTGTGTAGTCTGTGTCCTCGACAACGTCGTGCAAAAAGGCCGCCATCACCATGTGAGAACTCAGTGCGAGTTCTTCAGCTGCGATAGTGGCCACGGCTATGGGATGCAGTATATAAGGCTCGCCCGTCTTTCGCTTCTGGGATGCATGAGCCTTGCGTGCCAGCTCGAAGGCCTTGCGGATTAGAGCTACTTCGTCTGAAGAGACACGTGTGCTCATCACGTCGAACACATGCTGAGCGCGTTGTTCGATTATTTTGTCGTAATCCTGCTCCATCGTCGTTCAATTTGACCGTAAAGTTAATACAAATTTCCCGCAGTGCGAAATTTTTGCGTAGTGGCGGCAATTATTGCCCGTGGAATTTATCTCTGCGCAGTTCTGCGGCAATTCTCTTTACAGACATAGACGGTGGTAATGCTATAAATCTTTCATGTGTGTATGAGCGATAGACGGAAATTTCTTAATTTTGTAGTCTGCAGGGCCGTTGAAAGGTCTTCTGTATGTAAATATCGACAATATGAAGAAAATTGGTTTCGGCATTATCGGAACTGGGAATATAACAGAATGGTTTCTTGAAGGAGCTCGACAGGACCCGCGTTTCGAGGCGCTTGCCATCTACTCTCGCACTGAAGAACGCGGACGCGTGTTCGCTTCGGAGCACGGCATAGAACGTTGCTATACATCGCTCGACAGTATGCTTGAAGACCCGGAGGTCAAAGCGGTGTATATCGCTTCGCCCAACTATGCGCACGCCCGGCAGGCCATAAAGTGCATGGAGAGAGGGCGGCATGTGCTGTGTGAGAAGCCTATGGCATCGAATGCGCGCGAGGTGCGTCTGATGACCGAGGCCGCAAGGCGCAACGGCGTGCTGCTTATGGAGGCTATGATTGCCACTCTGAATCCGAACTTCGGCCGTCTGTGCGAGAACATCGGGCGTGTCGGCGCTGTAAGGCGTTATTTCGCAAGTTATTGCCAATACTCATCGCGCTACGACCGCTACAAACAGGGCGAACTGCCAAACGCTTTCAATCCGGAATTATCCAACGGAGCCGTAATGGATATAGGCATCTATACAATCTATCCCATGGTGGCACTCTTCGGACGTCCGCAGACAATCAGTGCCACCGGCATATTGCTGGAGTCGGGGGCCGACGGGCAGGGCGCCGTCAATTTCACATATCCAGGCATGAATGCAACAGTGCTCTACAGTAAAATCGCCAATTCGTTTCTTCCGGTTGAAATAGAGGGTGAGGACGGCAATATCACTGCCGATACGATACACACAATCCGCCGACTTACGTTCATGCCTCGTCCGGCACCTACGTCAGGGCGCCCTGTGGAGCTGAAAGAAGAGGATATTTCCGTGCCGCTCGAACACAACCGTTACTACTACGAAGTGCGCGAGTTCATAGACCTGACAGAGGCCGGAAAGACCGAGTCGGGGATTAATACGCTCGACAATTCGCTGGCAACCATTGAGATAATAGATGAAATACGCCGGCAGCTCGGAGTGGTTTATCCGGCGGATAAATGTGACTGATGATTTTTCAGAACTCTAATCAAAATACCAATATGATGTTAAAGAAAATCTTTTTCGGAGCATGTCTCATAGGAGGTGCCGCAATGGCAGGAAGTTGCTCCGGCACAGCTAACAAGGCCGACAGCGAAACAGCTGCCGCCGCTCAGGAAAAAACGGCAACAGAATTCATCCGCCTGAACTGCGTCTACAATGTGGGCGAGGAACGCGCCGCCGAAGCCGCTGAACTTGGCCAGAAACTCGTGGCCGCTTCGCAGGAAGACGCAGGCGAAATGGAATATGACATGTACGAGAGCGCAACCCGGCCCGGACACTTCATAATCTACGAGACATGGAAAGACCAGCCGTCGCTCGACGCACACTCGGCCTCGGAGCACTTCACTACGATAGTGCCTCAAATGGAGGCCATTGCTCCCCTTGCTGTCGGGCGCTTCGAGAAAACCAATACAGACACTGAAGGTGAACAGATACGCATCAACTGCATGATGTCGGCCAAAGAGGGTGAGACAGACGCACTGCTCGATACGGCCATGAAACTTGTGGCAGCTTCACAGAGCGATGCCGGCATGATTGACTATGACATATACAGGAGTGTGACACGTCCGGACTACTTCATGATATTCGAGACATGGAAAGACCAGCCGTCGCTCGACGCGCACTCGGAAGCAGAACATTTCAGAACCCTTGTGCCGCGTATGCACGAGCTTTCGGCAACACGCAATACCGATATTTTCCGTTATTGAGACGGGAATTAATATCTTAACACGAGTATCGCCTCCTGAACATGAAATCATGTAAGGAGGCGATGTCGTGTTCCGGGGAGTGGCTATTCTTTTTTGCGGGTGCTGTCGATGACGGCGCGGTTGATGTCGCGCACTTTGTCGATATCCATTTTCTCGACCTTGCGGTCGTAGGTGACGAGGCCGTTGATTTCGTGCTCCACGTCGGTGGTCTGGGTGTAAATGGCGGTGCTGAGGCCGAAGTAGCGGATGAGCTGCTCGATTTCGTTGAGCATCATCACGTAGGTATCCGACAGCTGGTCTCGGCTAATCATCATTTCGTAGGCGTCGTTACGCACGGGCCACATGTGATTGCGTACGAACAGACCTTTGCCACCGAACTCGCCGAGGGATGCGGCGCGCCTGTCGTCGGGACGGGGCACGGCTTTGGGTTCGATGCGTCCGTAGTGGTGGAGGTCAACGAAATCGCCGTTGCCGGGGTCTCCGTAGGCTTTGCGGTAGCCGGGAGCGTAGTTATAGCCCGAGAGGCCGTTGACCATGCGTGAGGGGTCGTAAGCCTTGACCCAGTCGGTGATTTCGGTGGCGTCGAAAGCACCCCAGTTCTCGTTGAACGGCACCCACATCACGATTGATGGTGAGTTGCGGTGCTGGTCAATCATGGTTTTGAGTTCGTCGCGGAACTGAGTGCGGACGGCCACGGAATCCTCGCCGTCGGGTTCCCAGAGATTCGGCATATCCTGCCACACCATAAGGCCGATGCTGTCGCAGTGGTGATACCAGCGCTGAGGCTCGACTTTGATGTGTTTGCGTATTACGTTGAAGCCGGCGCGCCGGGCGAGTTCGATATCATATCTGAGGGCTTCGTCGGTGGGTGCGGTGAAGGCTCCGTCGGGCCAGTAGCCCTGGTCGAGCAGTCCGATATGGAAGAGGAATTCGCCGTTGAGGGTGGGACGCAGCACACCGTCGATTTTCTTAAGCCCGACCTCGCGCATGCCGAAGTATGAGGTGGCTTTGTCGAGGATTTTTCCTTTCTTATCTTTCAGTTCGAGCCGCAGGCCGTAGAGAAACGGGTCGTCGGGGCTCCAGAGGTGTGCGGCCGGCACGGAGAGGTAGAAGGGGGTGTCGGAATTTGCCTGTCCGGAAGAGACTTCTTTTGTGCCGTCGAGAGCAGTTGCTACGACCCGAAGGTCGGGATTGCTTGAGGAGACTTCGATTCTGAGACGGCTGTTCGTTACGTCGGGGGTGAGCTGTATGCCGGCGATATGTTTTTTTGCCACAGGCTCGAGCCATACAGTCTGCCATATGCCGGAAGTGTAGACATAGTCGCCGCGAGGGCCGTTTTTGCCGCATGCGGCTTTGCCGTCGTTGGGGTCGTACGCACCCACAATGAGTTCGTTTTCGCCTGACTTTAGATAGTCGGTGATATCCATGCTGAAAGCATCGTAGCCGCCGGTATGGGTGCCGACTTTCTTGCCGTTGACGAATACCGTGGCGATACGGTCGACGGCTCCGAAGTTGAGCATCACGCGGTCGCCTTTCCAGTCTTTCGGAATGGTGAATGAGCGTTTGTACCAGAGGTTTGTCTCGTCTTTACGTACGATGCCCGACAGTTCTGCTTCGGGAGGGAAGGGTACGCGGATTTTTTCGGCGTTTTTGGGGAATGCCGGCACAGTGGTTGCCTGGACGGGATTCGGCAGTTCTTTGCCGCCCATGTAGCTCCACATGCCGTTGAGGTTGAGCCACCGTGGCCTTACGAGTTGCGGACGGGGATATTCGGGGAGGGGTACTTCGGCCTCAAGGGCTGCCTCTGTCCATGGTGTGGGGAGGGTGAAGCCGGAGAGCGCCTGTGCGTCGGCGCCACGCATACCGCTGAAAGCGATGATGGCGAAGAGGACGAAACGGGCAATTAGATTCTTTTTCATATCATAGCAAGGTTTTTTCTAATAGTATCAGATTAGGAGGCGCGTATGCTGTTCAATCCTGTATGAGGGAGCAGCCTCGGTGGCCCGACTACAAAGGTACGATTCTTATTCCGTACTTACAAGGAATTCTGACAGCCGGTATGTTTCGGGTTTGTGGTGAACAAAAAGTCAATGACTGTCGTTAAAGATGTGTTGAATCCCTTAATTGCAAAACATCATTAAATAAGTGAAAGTTATGGAAAAATATGTATGCACGGTATGCGACTGGGTATATGACCCGACTATTGGCGACCCTGAGGGAGGAATCGCTCCCGGAACAAAATTTGAAGACATTCCCGATGACTGGGTGTGCCCTGTCTGCGGAGTCGGCAAGGATTTGTTTGAGCCGGTAAAATAACAAGATGCTTATACGCAAAGAAAGGAGATGGATGTGTGGTTCATCTCCTTTTTTCGTTTTATCTCATATGTCGGCATGTGTTAACATGGTATTATCAAATTTCGAATATTTTGCCAAACGAAAGAATATTGGCAGGCGTTTTTTATGTCTAAATCACTATTTTTCATTAATTTTGCGCTCTAAGCATCATGTCTGAAATGGTCAATATTATCTTATTATGGATACCAATACACTTGAATTTGTAACCTATTGCATCGGTAAGCTTGCTCAGGTGCTGAAAATGAGTCAGCGTGAGGTCTATCGACGTCTGATACAATCTGGGATATTGTATGATTATATTGTGCCATCGTATGATGTATTGCATACTTTCAGTTCTCGTTACCTTGTGGAAGACCTGACTGAATATATGAGGGAGAAAGGAGTCCTGCCACAATGAGACTATATCATTCATCATATAATGGCAACATCAGTTAGGTTAATCCGGCGTTATGTATGGCTCATTGACACTATTCGCCGGGCAGGAAATATCACCCTTGAAGAGATAAATCAGAAATGGAAAGAGAACCGTACGCTTCGATTTGATAAAGAAGATGATTTACCTGAGCGCACATTTCACCGTCATCGCCAGGCAATAGCGGATATATTCGGCATCGACATACTGTGCAACCGATACAACGGCAACGCTTATTATATAGAGAACGACGAGGCACTGAAAGAGCCGTCGTTCACGTCGTGGATGTTCAACGGTCTTGCGATAGATAATCAACTTATGGATAATAAGGAGATTAATGACCGTATTTTGTTTGAGGAGACACCGGGAGGCATGGAGTATATGCCGGTGGTGATTCAGGCTCTGTCGGAAAAGCGCAGACTGCTTATCACATATAATTCGATTTCGCACGGCAACTATACCGACAAGAAAATCGAGCCGTATTTCATAAAGGAACGGCTGCGGAGATGGTATATCGTCGGCAGAGCGGAAGGACATGAGGATGTGGAGGTTTTCGCTTTCGACCGTATCGAGCAACTGTCGTTACTGAGTGAAAATTTCGAGTTTGACGCCGATATTGACCCGAAGACATATTTCAACGAGGTTGTGGGAATTCTGCTCGATGATGAATATGACTGCGAGAGAGTGGTTGTGAGGCTTTACGGCAAACAGGCTGAATATGTGAATCTTCTGCCTCTGCACAAGTCGCAGAAAACTGTGAGTCGCGGCAAAAACTATATTGACTTTGAATATATGCTCCGGCCTGAGTGGGAATTCATTCATGAGGTGCTGCGACTGGGGTATGAGGCGGAAGTCCTATCTCCGGCATGGGTCCGCGAAGAGCTCAAATGGCAGGCTCAGGAGATTGTGAAAAGATATGATGAGCAGAAATGAGAGCCGGTAAAAAACAACTCTGCCGATGAAGGGATTTCTTTTATCGGCAGAGTCTGGGAGGGAGATTAATGTTAAGTATCGGGAGTTATTCGATTATGACGCTTTTTCCGTCTGCCTGAGCTGTTATTTTTCTGCCTTTCAATATTGCAACAATAGCTACACCGCCACCCACTAATATGGCAAGTTCGGTGACACTGATAGTCAGTCCCATCGCAGTGAGGCCGGCTCCTGTGACCACAGCAGAAGCACCACCTGTGAATGGAATTGCGGCCACGCCTGCAAGAGCTATAGCTGCTCCGGCAATTTTAGTTTTCGTGGTTCTCTTTTTCTTCTTTATCAGTTGTTCGGCGATTTCGCCGACACATTTAATTGGGAATTGCTTTTGTTCAATAGCCGCTTTAAGCTGGGCTTTAGTTGAGACTGTTACCATAAGTGAGAGTGTATGAAATTGACAATTAATTTATAAGGTTAGTTATAAAGGATGATTGTGGTGCAGAAAATGATATGCTAAGTAAAATAGGTGTGATTAGTTAGAACTAACGCAACAAAGCTGTTTGTGACAGTTCCTTTTTTAGTTTATTAGCCATCGGTTTGAAAGTAGCATAAGTAAGTGTTCCAGAAACGGCTGCTCCAATAAGAGGAATGACTTTACTAACAGCCTTTCCCATACTATCTTTTGTTAACTTCACACCTAACCATGAAGCAATTTTTTTAACAATAGGATACCAAAAAGTTTTGGTAAGAGCCATTTGTGGAATTTTCTTAGCCCAATGTTCTGCTGCCATTTTAGCTAATTCACGGGTTGCCGCTGAAGCTTCGTTGACACCAAACCCCACGCCGACAAACATTGTCATAATAGCCTGCCCTTCTTCGCCTATGTTATT
Organism: uncultured Muribaculaceae bacterium; assembly: GCA_910587355.1. Lineage (GTDB taxonomy): Bacteria > Bacteroidota > Bacteroidia > Bacteroidales > Muribaculaceae > CAG-873. Next base: position 19,994 of record CAJUKF010000012.1, on the reverse strand, counting down.
ATTTTCGTCACGAAGGTCTGGCCAACCATAAACGTAGGCCAATTTTTGAGCCATTACAAGAAAGTGCCAATAATATTGAACCAAATCAGCGGGTACAGTACCAAGCATGGCTAGTCCCCCGGGTATGCCGGCAACGGCAGAAATGGCAGTCACTTTGTTAGAGTGATTATTGACTACTCCTTTTGCAACCTTTTCTATTATCTGATTACTGAAAATTTCAGAGGGCCTTTTATCGCTAAGAGAATCGGCGTTGCCATATGGACAGAAAGCAGACGCGAGAAATTGTGCTCGGTCAACCTTTACTCCGGGCATGTTGAGAGCCCCTTTCATGACACCTTCCCATGAGATTACGTTTGCCATAATGTAAAATAAGTTATAATAGTAAGTAAGGAGAATTTGATTAATTCCGTATTGCATAAAGGCCGTACAGAGTTTTGCACAGCCTTTGTCGAGGTGATAATTGGTTAGCTTTTGTTTTTGTCGCCGACTGCGGTAAGGAGGGCCGTGCCAATTGCGGCTATGGTGGTGGCTACTTTTACGACGGTCTTGCCGATTTCTTTTGCTTTTTCAGATTTATTTCCCATAATTCAGTCGTTATATATGATTAGTAATTATTCAATCAAGTTTAATGTAGTCGAAATCGTTTGGGTTGCAGCAGGCTTTTTTGTAGTCGAAACCGTAGAGGCGCATGTATGCCTCCTGTATTTCTTTGGCGCCGTTGTTAAAGGGATTGGAGGTGTGCATGGCGGTGGTGACGGTCACAGCCATTTCGGGAGTGAGGACTGTGCCGTTGCATCGCTTGATGCGTTTTGGTGTGATACGAAAGACTTTAGACATTGATTGGTTGTTTTGCGGCAGTGCTCACCGGCTGCCGGGATAGGTATAGATAACGCAAAAGACGTGAGGCGAATCTGCGTCGCGTCCTTCAATTTCAGGTATCGCCAAACACCTTGACAAACAGGATTTGAAGAAATTCACCCCACGTCTATATCGGTATATGAGGGGCCGTCGGCCCGGCATAGGCAGATATAGAAAGTGGGCATTCTTCGTCGAGAGTCCGTCTGTCTTTCTACTGTTTTGGCGATTTCGAAATTGAGAACTATCGGCAAGATGCCTTTTGCGCTGTTTCGGATGCTGAGGCGCGGAACTCTTTCCGGCTCAATGTCTTTTAGAGGAGACGGTATCCGAAACGTTTTTGCAAATATAGCACTTTATTTCGAAGAATGCCCATTTGGGTGGAAAATTTCTTGTGAACGAAGTTTATGCAGGATGTCATTTAGCCGGGCACTCACTCCTGAGTGTGCCATTTGCCGGCAAAGTTAAGGCATCGGTATGCCAGATTCCGGCAGAGTGCGGCCGTAATCGCGGAATAGCGTTATTGCTGACAATCTTTTGACAGGGGCGCGTGAGCGAAATCTAATTCGCCACAAGCCGACCATATAAAGTCGCCGGGAGAAGAAAGCAATTCGGCTCCGGAACGGTCAATCAGTACCCGACTATCTTTCTTTTGGTTGACTTTAAACGCAATCCGAGCCGGGAACGAAGCCTTAATAATGCCGTTTACTATATATGAACTTGGGCGTTGCGTTGACAACATTAAATGAATACCGACTGCACGTCCTGCTTGAGCCAGCCTTAAGACATTGGTTGTGAAGCTAAAGCCGTGTTCGAAATCTTCGTCCTCTTCTATTTGATTGTCGCAGTCATCATCTTCAACAAAGTCAAAATCGTCGGTCATAAGGATTAAATCGGCGTACTCATCGATTACAAGAATGATATACGGAATTTTTACTTCGTTTTTCCGGTTATATTCTTCAATAGACCTACAGTGAGATTCTCTAAGTAAATCGTATCGAGAAGACAATTCGGTGCATAGCCCGGAGATGGCTGCGCAAGCATCATTGAAATTAGTGTAAGGCACACCGGGTTCGGTCTCAACGGGTTGGTAAACGTGGTCTTTCACTCTTTTTGCAAGATTGTTTAATTCGACCATCTTTGGGTCGATAAGAAGGAATTTGACTTCGTCGGGCGATTTTCTCGCGGCAAGTTCATCGATAATATTTATGATGAGATTTGATTTTCCAGAGCCTGGAAGTCCACCGATTAAGAGGTGCGGCAGTTTGGTCAGGTCTGCCACAAGTTCTTCTCCATTGAGTTTTTTTCCTAAAATGAGAGGGATGTTCATGGGATATTATGAGAGAGATAGAGGATAAGATGATTTCGCTTTGACTATTTTCGGATTATGGCTCCAGTCGTATTTGTAACGCATTAAATAGCTGTAAAGCGTCTGTGCATCTATGTTTTTGTTGTCCGAATGCAATTCGGACAAAAAGGGGACGGTGGAATTTTCGTTTGCGGCTAACGCGAGTTCTATTTTTCGGACGCAATAATCAATCACATCCCCTATTGTCAATAAGGGATTAAGTGAGTTGTTTTTTCCTTCATGGATAATCCAAAATTCATCTTCGATAGATATGTTCAGAGTGTGTTCAAGAGCCATGATTATTTCGACAGCATCAAGGTCATCCAATCCGAAGTCTTTGGAGAATGAGCTGTCTAAGGAAATATCTTTATCGGAAAAATTAAGGAGAGTTTTGAATACAAACTCTACATTGTTTTGGACTAATCCATATATATATTCTTTGTTCATGGAAGTGAGAATTAGTAGCAGTCTTTGAAATCGTTGAATCTGGCCCTCCAGTGGGCGGCTTTTTCGCGGTCGAATTGCTGACGGTCGATTTCGCTTTCGCGTTTCGGATGAAGAATGGTGTTGTTTCCGTTTGCCATATGCTGCCAATAGGTGAGCTCGGCATAAGGAGAGTCCTGATGCTGGCCTATATGATGAAGCTCGTAGGGGTCGCCGTTTTCATCGCGAGGAGGAAATCCTTCGCCCATAAGGTCGGCGTTGTTCCAGTCTTTCCAGCGGTCATAGTCGGCAAATTTCTCTTTGAACCATTCTTTGCGGCAGTTGTACGCACGTCCGTCGATGGCTGGATTGGTGAGGGCCTGACGGTCGTTAACGGTTTTCTCAACGAGGCCTGCTTCGATGTATATGCGGGCCTCTTCTTCGGAGCCTATAGCCCGAAAGATGGAGTCGGACCAGCCTGTCCGCTCCTGTAAATGCGAATAATTCTCCATGTCAAGGTTTTGGCGATATTGATTCCGCTAAATTAATGAAATTATTTTACCCGGCAACTTTAATTGCCTGATTTTTCTAAATTTTGCATGTGGCAGCCGATGAACAGCAGGGGCATATGGGGCGACTGTATATAAAGGTGCCGGCAATATAGAAAAACTCTTTGCTGCATTTGAGGCATTTTCTTCGTTCTACGTTCATAATATCAGGGTTGATTGTTTGCGGCAAAGATATGATACCCGACTGCCACTACGCGGCAGAGTGAGAAAATAATCGAAATTTTTTACATTCTGCCGCGAAGTGGCAGTATGAGTGTATAATTTTGTGGCATGAGAACAAACAGAAGAAGAAAAGTAACTACAGACAGCATCAATATTATTAAGGTGCATGTACGCCCGATAGATTGGACGTACGGTAATGTGTATGGAATCCGCGGACAATTCACTGGAGAATTTCCTGCAATGACGTTAATGTTTGGTGACGGTGGAAAAGGAGACGATATCGGATTTTATGCATGGGACCTTGATGTCCGGCATGAATATCCCAAAGACCCGTCGCAATCCTATATCGTCGAATTAACTTTGAGTCCGGATACTATCATTGACCACATCGAGCCGTGCTGCGGCGACTGCGAGTATGAGTTTGTGGATTTAAGCGGTGCCCCCGACATAGTGTCGGCTTACATCAAGCGCTGCAAGGGTGTGCGGCTGAACAACCGGAGAATGGAAAAGCTTGAACTCAATATCGAGAATTTTCCATTCGTGGATTTTTTCAGGTGCTTCAATCTGAGAGAACTGACATTCAGCGGCGGTGAGGCTGTCAAGGAACTTGACCTTGAAACAAACTGTCGGCTGGAGCGGCTTGTCATCAAAGGGTATTCGAGTTCAGGGCTGAGGAATATCAAGTTGAGCAACAATACGCCGCTTAAGTATGTGGATGTCACGGGCGCACGCTTGCATCCCTCATGTCGGGACGCAATCCGCCGGATTGTAGAGCGCAATGACGGCGTATTCATTGACGGGCATAAGAGCGAATTTGATGAAGAATAAGAAACGGAAGAAAACACCGAAATATGTCGAAGTACAGTACTGGAGCACAATGATGATGGTTGACGACGAACTCGTTGACCGCATCAATGTCTGGGAATTCTATTACTTTGCCGCTGCTACAATCGTTCCGTTGTTGGAGGACTTTATGGATGTCGCTGAATTCATGGCATATGACAAGCCCCGTTTGGTTGGTTGCAGTCTGCCTGAGGAATATGTCACTCCCGACGATTTCGGCAATATGATTTCAGCAATCAGTTTACTGGTCAGGTACAATAATGAAGGCGGACTTGTATATGAAGGCAGGGATATAGATTTTGAGCGCGGAGATAGCATTGCTGAGCTGACGAATGCTCTACATCAGTTTGCTAATTTGCTGCCATATCTCAACGACCGTCATTTCACTATGTCGGAAGAGCGGTACGATGATGCTCCCGCGGGCAGGCACTGTAGTTTTGACGAGCTCTGCAATCTTGACAAAACAATAGCCCGACGTATATTCAATACGTTGCAGGTGTTCGCCGCATATAGCTTATTTCCGCCACCAAATTTCGAGCGCAGATTTTACTCGTGCCCGGTCCCGGATACCTCACTCACAAAAGATTGTGTTCTCCGCGATGAATGGAACAAGGCCATCGAAGCTATGGTCGAGTCGTGGCGGTGGATTCTGGAGAGAAAGCCTGTGGTGACCGACAACGGATGTGAAAATGTGCCTGAAGAAATATACTACGGACTACATCTTTTTGCTGAATATCTGCCTGAGATGCAGAATGATTGATTAATTTGGACAAATGACTAAAATTTAACTCAATGGAAGATATGTATCTTGACAGCCGGTTTTGGCTCGATATGAATGACCGCCGGAATATATGGTATTTTGACTACTTTGCAGCGAAGAATATTCTCGGATTTCTCCAGTGCTTTGCTGCCGTGGCTGATATTCAGGACTGTGCGCAATGCAATCCGGCTAAAATACAAGCGCCCACAGAGTATTTCAGCCGGGAAAATATTTTTCAGATTGATAACTCTTTAAAGAGACTGACAGATTATTTTGAGAACGATGTCTGTTTTTCATCGGAAGATGCGAACATGCTGACATCGGATTTACATATGCTGATGAATGTTCTTCCATATCTTAATGAAAGGCATTACAGGCTGTCAGGAAATAAATATGAAAATTATCGGGGAGAAAAATATTGCACGTTTGAAGAAATGCGATGCCTTGACCGAGCCTTGGCCCGACGGATAGCTCCTGTACTGCGTGCGTTTTCACAGTGCAGCCAGTTTCCACCGGCATATTTTACGAGAATGTATTCATATCCTGATGCCGCTCCGTTTATGCAAAAAGAGTATGAGCCTGGTGACGAGTGGCGCAAAACTCTCGATATTATGGCGGATGCATGGGAGTGGCTCGCCGCACGTGAGGATATTTCAATACAGGGCAAATGGGAGACTGTTCCCGACAAAGTATATTATGGACTACATCTTTTTGCGGAATATCTGCCTGAGATGCAGAATGATTGACTACCTTTGTTGCATCGTTAAACGCACAGCAGGAACAAAATGATACGAATAAAGAATCCCGACATTCTCCGTGAAAGGGTGAGAAAAACTGAGGAGAAGATAAAGCACATTGTAAATAAAACTCATAACGGCTATGCATGGGACATGTGTCCGGTGCAAAGGGCTAAAGTCGAGCTGCTCCTTATTGACCGAGCGGCATGTCTTGACCGGATGTTTCTTGCCACACCCGAAGAGGTAAAGCGCTTTGAAGTGCTCAACGATAAATTGCTTAGGCTGGCTGACGAAATGAGAAAACGCGCGGCCATGCTGTGGGAAACGATGATTTGGATGCAGAAAATGGAGGGTTTTGATGATGAATATGAAGTAGAGGGCCTCCTGCGCGTACAAGGCTGGGATGATGAGGATGAAGTGCTGAAACTGCCGGAGGATGATTATTACGGCTCGGATTTTCGGTTCATGAGCGAGGTGCTTCACGAAATGGTGCCGAAATCAATGAGTCAGGCCCAATGCTATTGTGGAGTGGAGCCTCAACACTTTGAGCGGGGAGAGACTTCTCCGGGCTCAGCTTTCACCGATACGATGGAAGACGGGAAGACATGGGCCGAAGGGGCTTTGTATCACCCGGCACTATCGCATATCTGTGTTTGCCATCCGATTCATGATATCTGCACGCATAATCCGTTTTCCATACCTGATTTGCTTCGCATCAACGACTTCAAAACGACAGTGACTCTGACTATCGGGCATCGGGAGAGGCAATCGTGAACACTCACATCGCAGGCATAATGAGGTAGGGAGGCTGGTGGTGTGGAGAGGTAATACAAAAAGAGCCACAAGTCTGGGACTTGCAGTTCTTTTTCGGAGGAGATGAGACATGAACTATAGAGATGCCTATTAACGCCAACATCACATTCGGAGGTAAGCGGGTATGATATTACATCGGCTATCGGCTAAATCGTCTAAATGGGATTCAGATGCGCAAAGACAGTCTTGGGAGACATATCCTCTTTTTGCTATGCTGAGATAGGGCATTATTTCTTTTTTATTGTATCTTTGTAAGGCACAGTGTATTTCGGCATCGGTTCGTAAATTAAAGTGTCGTAACTATAATATAGCGAATTTTTATCGGGATACGCTGCTTTTTTATGCGTTACGAGATATTATATGTTTTTGAAATAAGTTTGAATCACTTCCATGTATAAATTTTGGCAAATTGAAAATTTATATATGAAGTAATCAGTGTCCGCCAAGGCAAATTTTTGATTAGAAAATGATAGAAAGTAATCCACCGCTCCGATTACTCCTGAGCAGCCACAGTCGGAGGCGTTACAGGTGTCGAAGTGGTGTTTAGCACGGGATTGGTTGTCGGCTGATGTTGAGGACGGCTGTCAGCCGGCTGAGCATTTTTCGGCTTATCGGGCTGATTAAGTTTGCGACGCTCGTTTTCCTCCCACTTCTTAACGGCCAGTTTCGCTATATCGAGCTGAACTGCCGACACTTTATCTATCAGTTCCTTCTTTATCTTCAGTTCTGCCTCGCGGCGCAGTTTCTCTTCCTCCACCTGGGCCTGCACTGCAGATTCATTGATTTTCTGCATGTCTTCCTGGAATTCGAGCGAATTGAGATATCGCTCAATGCTTGCTTCGGTCGCGTGCACATATCTGTCGTAAGCACCGACAGGAGTCGCTATCTTAACCAAAGTGGGGAGCAATTCGATAATAAGGAAAAGCAGACGAATCAGCTGCAGTGCCATCCATTGCGTTGTTTCGGTGCTTTCCCCGTCGGAGTTGGTTTTATTTACGGCGAACTGAAGAATCTGGAAATTGCGTATAAAGTCATTGCCCTTACGCAGCTGCTCCTTTTTCACTTTCTCGCTCTCGCTACGCTCGGTAGCCGCTTTCTGCGCCGACTCAGAACTCTGCTGCCAGCTTTTGATAGCCAAAGCGCGGCTGCTCTCTTTCTCGGCCTTATCGGATTTCTTCCGGACGAGCTCGGGAGTAAGGCTGTCTATTTCTTTCTGTTTCTGGGCACGCCATGCCGATGCAGCCTGATTCATCTCTGATTTTCGGGCCGACATTATGCTGCGGTTGCTGTTCATTGTAGCCGATGCTGAATTCAGAACCGACATTGATGGCTGCTCTTTTTTCGACTCGGCCTTGTATTGCCTGTCAGCCTCGTTATATGCGGCAAGAGCGCTGTTGTATTTGTTTCGCGCTGAGATGTAGGCCGAACTTGCCGGATTGGATTTCTCCGCTTCAAGCCGGTTGATGCGACCCTGAAGTGTATTGATTTCTGCCTGAAGCGCACCGGCCTCGTTGCCGAACTGCTCAGAAAGCGCGAAAGCGTTTTTGGAATCCGTGCGGTAATCGTCCTCATGCGACACACGTTTGTGCATGTCGCCGAGTTTATTGGTCTCATACACCAGATATTCCTCTTCATTGGCAGCTATATAATCACGGAAAATATACAGTTCCAAAGGTATTGACACCATGAGCGCTATCAGTATTGCAAGAGCCAGACGGGACAAAAACGGCACCAACCACCTCTGATGTTTTCGCGCAGGGTCTTTTTTGAGTGTGATTACAAGACAGCGGTCGATTGAAAATATCAGACCGGCCCACCCGAGGCCGAAAAGAAATGCAGCGAACAGACTGCCCGAACCCTCACTGTCCGACATGAAATACCACGCGGCAAAAGTGCCGGAAAATACAGCCACCAACGCTGTGACCGTAATCATTATACCTATTGAGGCAAACTTGGAGTAGTCGGTCGGGCATTTCTTCAGTATCTCGGGATTGGCGCCAGCAACCCACCACATCGATTTCTGGAAACTCATAACTGTTTTGCTTTGAGCCGTTCGGCCTGTTGTAAATTCTTCTCTTTAAAAAATATGACAAAAGCTTCCCACCATAGTGTGATTAGCAAAAATACAGACGGGATAATCACTGCCGAAGTTGCACACAGATACAATATTTCGCTTATTCCATATGTACTGACAGCTGTCGGATTGCCTGATGTGAGCAGAAAGGCAAATCCCGGCACGGCGGCAATCATAATGCTGAGCATAAAGAGAATGCGATGCACGGAATCGGCAGCTACGCCCTCTCTTCTCCGTTGACCGAGCGACTTGTCCACAATAAAATTTCCTGCGATAGCGGATAATCCGGCCAGCCCGACGAGCTTCATTTCATAACCCTCATAAAGAAATATAAGATAAACGGCCGGGAGCATAAGCAACAGCTGCAGAAGTCTGTTGCTCAGCGTAATCGCAACAAGCAGCGGCCGATAAGTGTCGATGCACAAATCGGTCGTTCTACGGCGCCGTCGCGAGCGAAGCATATGCCGTCGGTCGAATATAAGATATCCTAAGTTTTCTTTCATTGGCGGAATTCGAGCATTGTTTCAATCACTTTTTTCCATCCGTGCGCGTCATAGAGCACTTTGAGCGAACGGAACCCCTCGCCGTAGACGGGGTCGGGGTCCGTCAGTTCGTTTGACATGCGGCGCTGGGCCTCTGCCTTATCTATTGTGCTGAGCAGAAGATACTCGCCGAGATTGCAGAAACCCTCGCAGACAGGAGCCGGCGCGCTGATATGTTTGCCGTATTGCCACAGATGAAGTATCTCATGAGCGAAAGTACCTGCAAAAGCGATTTTGGAGAGATTTCGGAGCACACATATGCGATAGACTCCCTCAGACTTGTTGTAAGCCAGTCCGAGAGCGGCCGGAACACTCCCACCCAAATCTTCCGATACGAGTCCGAACATCTCTTTTACCGATACCAGTTGAAGTTTATGACCCGGAAAACTCATGCCTAATTTTTTGTAAAATCGGTGCACATACTCTACAAGCCGTATTGCAATGTCCGGGTCTATCGACTTGGAGGCGCATTCACTGCATATTGTCCCGTAATTTGGCACATCTATTGAAGTGGCCGGGTTACACATGGCCGTGCAGGCAAAGCACACCGGAACCTGATGATGTCCGCACGCCACATTACCCATGTGGTCGCGGTAATAGGCCATTCCTTTTGCCGGAGTATGACCGCACACCACGCATTTCTCATTCTCGGTCAGCAATCCTACGAATCTGTATATCAGGGCATTCATTATAAACTATCAGAATAAAAGCCGTTTCAGCTGTTTGACATAGTATCTCACCTTGTCGCGCATCCTGACAGGCAACAGGCTGTTGTCGGCAACTGATGAGAGGTCAAGGAGTTCAAACCCGAAATCAAGCGATGGCAGCCGGGGCGGAGCTATATTGATTTCCGGCGGAAGCACATTTGCCAGTGCCGTCATTGATATCCGCGGCAGAGGAGTCACTCCCACAGAGACGGAAGCCTCTTTCTGGGTTCCGCTGAAACTCCTGGCAACGAGCGTTATGGTTGTCGAACGCGTAGGAGCAAGAGTATATCGGTTGCCGGGCTGCGAAGTCACATCTATCGTCTCTTCACGGAATGCGCTGTCACGCGTCACAAGTTTCAGCGATTTGTACCCTTCGGCTTTCCAGGCCAATTCCACAGTCTTTCCCTCGATTATGGCTCCCGCCGACACCTTCAAATCGTGGATTGCAAGCGGGGGGAGCACCTGTACCCTTACAGTCTGAGGGGTCGACACCCGCGCATGGCTTTTAAAGACAATCGAAAATACGGTATCGTGCTCAGGCACGAATTCTTTCGAACCCGACACCGACACGGAATAGCTCTGGCTGTCGTTTGTCACCGTATCTGTGACAGTCAGCTCGGCAGAGCTTGCCTGACGTCGCTTCCGGGCACGTTTCCGCACTGCCGGACTGTCATCGGCAAATTCGCTGTTCCACGTCACTCTCACCGGCGAGCCTTTCATTACAACAGTCTTGTCTGCCGAGAGGCTGCCCGCATCGACCTTCGCATCAGCTTCAGGACAGACATAATCCTCGGCTACATATTCGCTTACACGTGTCAGCACTCCCACCGCAAATCCGAGGGCATCGATAAAGAACTCTATGTCGCGGCTCTCATATCGGAAATCGGCCCTGAACCGGGCCGACCACTGTTCCTTGAAATCATCGTACTTTGTCGGCGGACATTCTGCGAGGCGCGCATAGAAAGTATCTGCGATATCTGACCGATTCAGCTGAAACAGCAGTGACAGAAACCGCTGTGAATCCTTATTGCAGTACGCGGCAATGACCGGCACTGTCTGTTCCGAACGGAGAAGCAGAAATTTCGGTACGCCCGAAGTAATTTCGAGAAGCACTATCTCACGCAGCACCTCATGAAAGCCAACACCATGCTGCGACGCAAGCGCTTCTCCCGTGAAAGTGGAGCACACACGGCAGTACGACAGCGGAAGGCTTGCGCTTGTGGCAAGCTTTCCGCGACATTTAGGTGTAGGACAGGCACGAATCATGTATTATCGTCGAGTTTTGAAATATAATCCTCAACCGAAGCGAGTTCTCTCTTCAGACTGTCAAGACTGCGCTGCAGTTTCTCAATTCCCTCCACACGTGTTTTGATTTCTATTCCGATACGCATCAGTTCCGTGTCGCGCTGACGGATATTCTCTTCATTGCGGGCGTTGTCTTTCTTTACGCCGTCAAGCGTATTCGTGATTTCCGATGTAATATCATCAGGCGAATTTTTCAATCTGCCTAAAATCAACTCGAAGAAACTCTTGACACTCGCATTCACGCTCTTATGGCGCTCAATCTCACATTTTTGCCTTTCAAGCTGAGTTTTCTGGTCGGAGAGTTTTCTCAACTGATTCTCTATCGAATCAATTTTTTTCAGACAGAGAGCCCGCTTGTCATTAAGAATACGACGCATCATGCCCCCGATTGCATCAAGGTCAATCCAGCAGGCCAGCGACATATCATCGCCGCTGTAATACTGCGAATAACGGTCGAGGAGCTTATCCACATTCTGCGAGAAATAGTCCCACCCGTTATAGTTGATTCGTCCGAGGAAATTTATGCCGTAGCATGAATAAAGGTCCTGAGCCGTGGGAAATGAATCGTCCATGCCATCCGATGCAAGGAAGAGCGCCGAGGCCTCATCCGAATCTACGCTGTAGCAATAACGGAATTCGGCTGCGGAGATATCACAAATCGATGTGGTGACATTCTGGAAGCAATCTTTATCCCAGGGGACCGGCTCGTATATTGAGCCGTCTTTGCGGGCCGCGACAATCTTGCCGTCGCCGAGTTGTAGAGCCAGCCAGTAAGAGTCGGTGCGTATGGCCGCCTGAAGAGTACAGCCGTACGTGCGGAGTATTTTATGCCGCACTCCTTTCTCGAGTTCGGCAAGTTCGTCAGGCTTCAGCAATGCGCGTTCTTCCTCTGTAAGTTTATTTTCAAGCCAGTCTTTCACCACCTTGCGCTCCCAGCGGTAGAGAATTGCCGCGCCCATATGACGGAAGATATTGTCAGCTTCGGGAGACCGGGGATTCGGAAATTCAGTCAGCGTACCTTGTTGCAGAGCGGTGCATCCTACGCCCGGAAGCATACACACATTGAAATGTCCGGCAAATTCTTCAAGCACTTCCAGGGCCGTCTCGACTGCTATCCGCGAGCCTCGGTCGCTGCGGAAATGCGGACGGCTGCCATGTCCGTCCGAGAGGGCGAGAAGTATTGTGCCGTCGTCAAGCTGGCGGCTGCCGGCGTTATCCTGACAGACAAGACCTTTTTTTATATGACTTGCGCCTTGGCGCTGCAAGGAAAGTACTTGGGTATTCATGCTTTATTGTTTGATTGTTAAGGAGAGTTCAGGCAAAGGGGTCTTCTTCGTGAGATGTATGTTCCTGTTTTTTTGTTGCCGGCTTTTCGGCGGAAGTACCTGCAGTTTGTTCGGATATGCGCGTTTCGGGGTCCGGCATAAATTCTCGGCTGAGGATTGCCTTTATAAACATGCGCAGACGGTCACTGTCTGCTACCTTGCCTGCCTGAAATGTCGCGCTGTTGTCTACCGGAAACGCCAGCATGTTGCACTGCGGGCTGTCGAGTCCGTAGACTACCGCGCCTGTACAACGGTTGCGCAGAAAATCCGCCGTTTCTTTAGTAAGCATAATCGAATTGTCGGACGCGCCGCAGAATGTGAGCACTATCACTATAACATGCGGACTGTCTGCGCATATCCGGGGCAACTCGGAGAGCGCATGATATAGGTTTGGCATTCCGCATGTGAAATCGAACATTTGCCTGACATCGAAATCCGACGGATGCCACACCCACTTCACTGTGCCGGGGGTATTGGAGTAATTGAGGATTCCCACCCGACATCCCTGCGGAAGCTCGCTTACGAGCTCTTCGGCCGCCATGCGCATTGATTCACACGTGGTGGTGCCGGTCCGCAGGGCCGGCGAGCACTCGCATACAAACAGGATATCGGAGGGAATCATATTATGGAAACTCAATTATCAGTCGAAAAGGTCATCACCGAGTGGCTTGACATCAATCACGTCCTGTGCCTTGTCATAAGTGGTTTCATTAGGCATGTCCTTGAGACCGCTCTTGATATCCTCCACAAGGAGTTCTTCCTGGCTCTTGTTGTCTGTAGATACAGGGGCAGAGCCATGACGGCTTACAGAACAGGATACAAGACGTATGATGTCTTTGAGTGACTGTGCATCGTGAACCGTAAGCACGGCTTCTTTGGCCGCATCCTCGCCCACAAATTTGCAGAGCACCTTATTGTCGACTTCAGTACCTATGGCAATAGCGATTTTCGCAGCGCTCTTGAACCAGGGGTTCTCCGAGAGCTTTTTATACCCCTTTTCGAAGTTGTCGTTAGGAGCACCATCGGATAGGAGAATCACCGCAGGTGCAAAGTGTCCCTGCTCTGACCCGAGGTCTTCGGTTCTGTGGAGATGTTTCTCAAGATTCTCGCATGCGTGACCGAGGTCTGTGACGCCTCCGGCCTTGCAGTCAATCCATTTGAAATCGTTGGCGGCAAGCGGTTTGCTGTACATCCAGTGCGAGCCTGTGCTGAAGCAGAGTGCGTTTACCTTGATTTCTGCGGTGTCGTTGTTGCTGTTGCTGATGTCGGCCACAAGTTGCACTACCTCGGGCATCACCTGATTGATGCTCTCGATACGCGAGCCCGACATTGACCCGGAGGTATCGATGAGATAGTAAAGGTTCATAACACGTCGCACCGCATCCTTCACAGGCAGGGGTTCGTTATCAAGTTCAGCGAAAAGGTCCTCTTTTTCTTCGTTCATAATAGTAAGTATTTATTGGTTGTTGATTGATTCTGTTTTAATACCGGGCTTAACTGTTATCGTAATACCGTCGAATTCGTCTTTTTCGATATTTATGCCCGGCTTAAGGGTAAGGAATTCACCGGGGTTCACATCGGATTCTCTTTCACATTGGAAATTGACATCTCCGATAACGACCCGTTTCCAAGGACGGCCTGATTTATTCTGCACTACCAAAAGGCTGGTTCCTGTGCGTGACGACTTTTTGACCTCGCACTTGCCTATAACCTCCAGCGTCGATGGCAAAGCAATCTGTTTCCCATCTGAAAGGATGAGCGGACAGCCTTCTATCTGTATGGAGACCGACTCGTCGGTTGAAATCATTGAGTAAAGGGCCCATAACTGCTCCCGGAGCATCTGTAGGGAAGTCGGCAAATCATCATGCGCCGGAAACCATACTTTACCCGACGTACCGAACACCTCTTTCAGCGTTGCTCGCCATTCCTGCGGAAGTGAGTTGAACAGCTGACCCACATGAGGCTGAGCATACGACAGCGGCGCATTCGCAGCCATACTGTTCGATGCCAGCACATACTCGGGCTGCTCCACAAAGAGTCTGCGCAGAAGTGTTTCATCCAATATCGCACTCTCGTAATAGCGGCGTCCTTTATAAGGATGCGTACCGGTGAAAATCAGTGAGACATACACTGCGGCCGCATATCCCTGCGGGTGCCACGGAGAGCCCTCGGGAGCCTCGAAAGCTGATGCGTGCCACAGCGTTTCTTCCGTATCCGACAATGAAAGCTCATATGTGGCAGGATTTATCAGCACCCTCCTGCGTCCAGGCAGTTCCCGTATGTATAAATCGAGCAGTCGCATAGCCACAAGTGCCCGCACGCTCGCACGCAGCAGCGTCCTGCACTCCTCGAAGTACTCGATAAGCGGAATCCGGATACGATTATCAGTAGTCTGGTTCATAAATCCTCACTTGATTATTATCTGATATCTGGTGGTAGCGTCGAAAAGTATCTCCATGCCGCTGCGGAGAGGAAATATCTCGCCATCCTTGATGTCCTTGGGGCGTCCCGACGGTGTGGTGAGAAGCCACGTCGAGCCGGAACAGTTCTTAAGGGCTGTCTCCTTCACACCATTATGCTCATAGACGACTCCTTTACCTTTATACTTGAGTTCATCGTTTATAAAGAAAATTTTGCCCGGAGTAATCAGATAATCGAAATCGGCAAAACGTATCGCCGGAGTGCCGCTTATCTTCATCGGAGCCTTGCAACGCGGACACTGCACAGTAGTGGCATCGGCTATGAGGTCATGCTTGCCCGTCGGACAGCACAGAATCGATGCCCGCATCTTAAGCAGCAGTTTCTTCCATTCAAGTTCGCTGACACGTTCGCCCGGATACACCACCGCTTTGCGGCCGAGGGCTTTTACGAATATATCGCGCATTTCTTTAGGCGCGGCGCTCCAGTTGTATATCGAGTTCGTATGGTTTTTCTTGTCGGGACGGTTGATATCTACCGTTGGGTCAAAACATAAAACCATCTCCTTTCCGTACACTTTTTTCTGCATATCCTCAGTGAGGCATCTTTTGAGTGTATTCTGTCCCTCGAAAGGATGGTCTATCATGAATATACGGTAGAGTATTATAGCCAGCGAGAAGATGTCGGACTGGATATTGGGAGCCTGCCCTTCCACGACTTCCGCAGCCATATACCGGGCCTTGCCGCCGATTACACTTTTTACATTATTGGCTGTCACATTGTCGTTGTCACAAATCAGCACCTTACCGTTCCGGGGATTGATGAAAAAGTTGCCGTCGTTGAGGTCCTTGTAGCACAGACCCACCGCATGCAGACGGCGGAAAGCATTCACTATGCCGAGCGCCGCATTGATTTGTACCTGCCGGTTCGGGAATCGGGCTTCGGGATGCAGGGAGACACGGAAGAAATCACCAAGTTCATTATAGCCATCCGGTCGCAAATCCATTATATAGCCATAGCTTCCGAGCTGCTTTATGGCAAGCTTTTTAGGCCAGATAAAGTTGTCTGCTGGGGGATTCCGTTGAGCTATCTCACTCAGATTGCGGTAGAAATCATCATTGTCAACCAGAAACGATGCCGTATACCACTTGAGCGCGTATTTTTCGCTGGCAGAGTTCTCCACGATATATACAGCGCCCTGGCCGCCTTCGCCGAGTTTTTTCTTCACGCTGACGCTGCTTCCGTCACTGAGTTTGATTTTCTGCCCTGCATTTAAGTCTTTTGCCATAATCTGAAGTTTTTAGCAGTGAATTAATGTTCTGTTCCGTTGAGATTCCAGTTGTCGCCCTCTACGAAGCTGGAGATTTTGCATCCGCACAGAGGACACTGACCCGTATTGCTGCCGTCGTGGCATATTATCCGGTCACACTTTGGGCATACATACCACCCCATATTGCCGCAATAAGGACAGCCGGGATACTCTGCGGCCATATCAATAGTGCCGTCAACTTTGTTGTCGGTGTAATGCTCGCGCTCCGCGGTGGCAGCACTGAGCCTGAATGTCCAGGTCTGCACCCAATGGCGCGGACGTAAGCGCTCGGTACGGATTCCGAATAATGCGCCGTTCTTATGGCAGTAGGCCGGAATGACAACGGCAATAGTTTTTAGGTCTGGAAATGGCATGTAATGATTGATTGGTTTTTAAGATGATGAAACCGTGAGAATGTCGCAAATTTAAGACATTTATCTGTCATCTCAAAAAAAGAGAGTGCGCACATGTAGGTTTTCTTTCATTTTATATGATTTTTTATTAAAAACTCTGATTATCGCTCAATAAAAGAGAATGCGCACACACCCTGTTTCTTTCGTTTTTTTGGGGAATTTTATTCCTTTTTCCCGAAACCCAGCCGCCGCAGAAGCAGAACAGTGTCGAGCCTGGTGTCTGTTGCAGCTTTAGCAAACCATTCCGCGGCCTCGTTTTCATCGGCCTCCACGCCGTAGCCGTACTGGTAGCAACGCCCGAGATTATACTGCGCTTCGGCATCTCCACCCTCGGCAGCCTTGCGATACCATTTCACAGCCTCTTCATAATCGCGCTCCACCCCGGTGCCGGTAAAAAAGGCCTCTCCTAAATTCTTACACGCGCACGCATTCCCCTGTTCGGCTGCCCTCAGAAACCATTTTACCGATTCCTCATAACTCCTCTTCACTCCCTTGCCTTTGGTATAGAGTATGCCGATTATATTCTGCGCCGGCGCATATCCCTGCTCGGCCGCTCTGAGATAGAGCGAGGCCGCCGACTCATAGTTCTGCGCTGTGCCCCGGCCCATATAGAAGCATGTTGCCAGACGGTACTGCGCCTCGGCATCGCCTTGGCCTGCCGCGACAAGAAAACACTTATATGCCTGCGCATACTCTTTATTCTTTATATATTGCAATCCTTTCTCGACAAGTACCTGTGCAGAAGGCAGCGGATTTATGGCGTTTGAATCAGTCATTTCAAATTATTTAAGGCTTTATTTCGCAAATGTATCTTATTTTTGCATCATTACCAAATTACGGCGATTTTGCAATAATAAAGACCGCAAAAACGTTTACTTTTATATCCGAACTTATAAAACTTCTCTCAGATGGCCATTACAGGCGCAGCTCCGACCGAAACGCCGGTTTACCTCGACAAAAACTGCAATATTGAACAACGCATCGACGATGCGCTCTCGCGCATGACACTGGAAGAAAAAGTGGCGATGTGTCACGCCTCGGGCAAATTTTTCTCTCCCGGCGTGCCGCGCCTCGGCATTCCAGGCCTCATGATGAGCGACGGCCCGCACGGAATCCGTGCCGAAATCAACTGGAACGACTGGGCGTACGCCGACCATACCGACGACTTTGTCACGGCCTTTCCGGCGCTTACGGCCCTCGCGGCGACATGGAACCGCGAACTCGCCGCACTTTATGGCAAATGCGTCGGTGAAGAAGCCCGCTACCGGCACAAAGATGTGCTCCTCGGTCCAGGCCTCAATATTTACCGCACGCCCCTCAACGGCCGTAACTTCGAGTACATGGGCGAAGACCCATGCCTCACCGGCGAAATGGCCGTGCCGTATATTCAGAGCATTCAGTCCTGCGGCGTAGCCGCCTGTGTCAAGCATTTCGCCCTCAACAATCAGGAGAAATGGCGCGGAAACATCGAGGTAAAGGTTTCCGACCGTGCGCTGTACGAAATATATCTGCCGGCATTCCGAAAAGCCGTGCGGCAAGGCCATGCGTGGGCCGTAATGGGCGCGTACTGTAAAGCATGGGGCGAGCACTGCTGCCATAACCGTCGGCTGCTCAAAGATATCCTGCGCGATGAGTGGGGTTTCGACGGTGCCGTAATCACCGACTGGGGAGGGGCACATGATACAAAGGAGGCCGCCCTCAACGGCCTCGACATCGAAATGGGTTCCTTTACCAACGGTCTCACCACCGAATCGAAATTCCCCTATAACGAATACTATCTCGCCGACCCGTATCTCTCCATGCTCCGCTCCGGCGAAGTACCCCTCTCCACCGTCGACGAGAAAGCCCGCAACATACTCCGCCTCATATTCCGTACATCGATGAACCCCGACCGACCCTTCGGCTCCCAGTGCTCCGAAGCGCATTATCAGGCGGCTCGCGAAATCGGCGACGAGGCTATCGTCCTGCTCAAGAACGACGGCATACTTCCCCTCAAGCCTGAACCAGGCATGAAAATTCTTGTCGTAGGCGAAAACGCTGTCAAGCCCCTCAACGAAGGCGGCGGCTCGTCCGAACTCAAAGTCAAAGACATGTTCTCGCCGCTCGACGCCATCCGCGAGGTTTACGGCCCCGACGTAAAATACGCCCCCGGCTATCGCACAGGCCCCTTCGAGTACGACAAAGAATACCCCGTACCGCAGCCCGAACTCGACCGCCTCCGCCGCGAGGCTGTCGCCATGGCCCGCGAAGCCGACGTCGTGCTCTACATAGGCGGCCTGAACAAAAACGCGTTCCAGGACTGCGAATCCACCGACCGCTATCAGTACAATCTCCCCTTCGGACAAGACCGCCTGATTGAAGAACTCGCCCGAGCCAATCCCAACATCATCATTGCCAATATCTCGGGCAACGCCTATGCCATGCCGTGGCTCGACAAAGTTCCTGCCGTGCTCCAGAGCTGGTATCTTGGCACAATGATTGGCCCATCGATGGCCGATGTGATTTCAGGCAAAGTCAATCCGAGCGGAAAACTGCCCTTCACATTCCCCTGTCGTCTCGAAGACAATGCCGCGCACCACTTCGGTGCCGAATCATACCCCGGCATCGAAGGTACCTCTGCCGGACACGCTGCAGATGACTTCAAGGGTGCCGACGTAAGCGCAGGCAACGACCCCGTACAGCACTATAAAGAAGGTGTATTCGTAGGCTATCGCTGGCACGACACCCGGGGCATCTCGCCCCTCTTCCCGTTTGGCCACGGTCTCAGCTACACCGCATTCACTTACGGGCAACCCGTACTCTCATCCGATGTCCTCATACCCGACGACACAATTACAGTCACCGTACCCGTCACTAACACAGGAGATGTCCCCGGCAAGGAAACTGTACAGCTCTACATCACCGAAGCAAGTCCGGTCCTCGCCCGTCCCGTCAAAGAACTCAAGGACTTCTGCAAAATCACCCTTGCGCCCGGCGAAACCCGACACGTGACATTCACCATCGGCATCGACGCCCTCCGCTATTTCGACGAGCGAACCCACACATGGCGTGCCACCCCGGGCCTCTTCAAAGCCCTCATAGGCCCATCCTCCGCCGACCACCCCGTTGAAGTGCCATTCACCCTCAAATAAAAGGTGTTGCTTAATTGGCTGTCTCATAAATTATTAAACCGTACTATAAGCACCTCTGCGACACAAGCGCAACAAAAAACACAAAAAAAATTTGCTCAATCAAAAAAAACATCATACCTTTGCAGAGCAAAAACAAAGGCAACAGGCCTACTGGAGAGGTGGGTGAGTGGCTGAAACCACCAGTTTGCTAAACTGACGTAGGAGCAATCCTACCACGAGTTCGAATCTCGTCCTCTCCGCAATCAACGCTGATAATCAGC
>CAJUKF010000011.1 GCA_910587355.1 uncultured Muribaculaceae bacterium | reverse complement strand
ATGCTTACCAACTGCTGGCAGACCATAGATGGCATACAGCCCAGGATGCTCAATTTCCTTGAGAACCACGACGAGCAGCGATTCGCATCGACTTTTTACGCCGGTGACCCGTGGCGTGCGATACCGTCGCTTGTGGTGAGCACGATGATGTCGACGGGGCCGATGATGATATACTTCGGACAGGAACTCGGGGAGCCGGGCGCCGATGCCGAAGGTTTCAGCGGACACGATGGCCGCACCACCATATTCGATTACTGGAGCGTGTCGAGCGTACGCCGGTGGCTCAATCACGGCAAATGCCGCGGAGCGCTCACCGACGATGAACGCAGACTGCGGAGCGTGTATTCGCAGATTCTCAATCTGGCGAATTCTGAGGTTGCAATCGCCGAGGGGTCGTTTTTCGACCTCATGTACGTGAATTACGAGAATCCGGCTTTAAATCCTCACCGCCACTACGCATTTCTACGTTGTAGCGGAGATGACATTTTGCTTATTGCTGTCAATTTTTCAGACAGCGATGCCGAAATGGGCATAAACATACCTGCGCACGCTTTCAGTTTCCTCGACCTCCCCGAAGGTGTTGACCAGGGAGCGCGGGAACTTCTCGGAGGCGCTGTCGAACCGAAGAATTTCTCCTCCTCCACACCTTTCTCCACAAAAGTACGGGCCCACGGAGCGGCAATATGGAAGCTCAGCCGGAACCGCATAGAGTCTCCGCGCCCTTTGCTCCGCAAGGCAGCTCCGAAAGGGGCCGTAAAGCCGAAAACAGCCAAGAACAAGAAAAACCAATCCAACAAATAGTAAATCATTTCGCAATGGATTCATCCCTTCCCCCTTTCAAGATTTTTTCGGGCACTAAGTCGCGCTACATGGCCGAGGAAATCTGTAAAGAACTCGGTGTAGAGCTCGGCTCTATGAAAATCGAACATTTCGCCGACGGTGAATTTGAAGTATCGTTCGAGGAATCGGTGCGCGGCTGCGAGGTCTATCTCGTACAGAGCACTTTCCCCAACTGCGACAACCTCATGGAGCTCCTCCTGATGATTGATGCGGCAAAACGCGCTTCTGCCAAGACCGTGATAGCCGTAATGCCTTACTTCGGCTGGGCGCGTCAGGACCGCAAGGACAAGCCCCGTGTTTCGATTGCCGCCAAACTTGTGGCCGATATGCTGACTGCAGCCGGTGTTGACCGTGTGATTACCATGGACCTTCATGCCGACCAGATTCAGGGCTTCTTCAATGTTCCTCTCGACCACCTCTATGCTTCGTCGGTTTTCATTCCCTACATCCAGAGCCTCAATCTCGAGGATATGGTGATTGCCACACCTGATGTAGGCGGTGCAAAGCGTGCCAACAGCTATGCCAAGTATCTCGATGTGCCTCTGGTTCTGTGCCACAAGCAGCGTGCCAAAGCAAATGTCGTTGCCAAGATGACCGTTATCGGCGATGTGAAGGATAAGAACGTGATTCTTGTCGATGATATGGTCGATACGGCCGGTACAATCACCAAGGCAGCCAACCTCATGCTCGAGAACGGTGCCAAGTCGGTGCGCGCCCTTGCGTCGCACGCCATTATGAGCGACCCCGCCACCCAACGCGTGCAGGACTGCGGCCTCTCTGAAATAATCTTCACCAACTCGATTCCCTATAACCACGAGTGCAGCAAGTGCACCATTATTTCGGTAGCCCGTCTGTTCGCCGACACTATCAACCGCGTTCATTCGAACCGCTCGATATCCTCGCAGTATCTTATCAAATAAATTACTGATATAACACGATACCACGGCCCGGATGCCTGCTGATGCTCTCGGCGGTGTCTCCGGGCTGTGCTTTTTCAGGATTATACTATGAAAACAGTTTGTCTCGACTGCAATACAGTCTATGCGCCCGATGATGCCAGATGGGCGCGATTCGCGTCGCTCGGCGACTTTGAAGTGTATGACCGCACTGACGAGAGCGAAATTGTTGAGAGGTGTGCCGGGGCGGATGCCGTGCTCACCAACAAAGTGCCGCTGAGTGCCGCTACAATAGCCAAATTGCCGGGCCTGCGATATATCGGGGTGCTGGCCACGGGATATAATATAGTGGACGTGAAAGCTGCCGCCGCTGCCGGCGTGGCGGTGACGAACATACCGTCGTACAGCACGCGTTCGGTGGCACAGCAGGTGTTCGCGCTTCTGCTTGCGATTACCAACAGGGTGGAGGAATACGCGCGAGAAAATGCTTCGGGACGGTGGTGCCGTTCGCTCGATTTCAGTTACCGTCTGCAGGAGTGGCATGAACTTGCCGGCAAGACCATGGGTATTGTCGGGCTCGGGCATATAGGAGCTGCAGTCGCAGCGATTGCATCGGCACTGGGCATGAAAGTGGCCGTGTATACGTCGAAATCTCAGGCGGAGCTGCCGGAGGAATATGTGAAAATGGAGCTGGACGAGCTCTTTGCGACTGCCGATGTGGTGAGTCTGCACTGTCCGCTCACCGACAGCACCCGCAATATGGCCGATGCACGCAGACTGTCGCTGATGAAGCCGTCGGCAATTCTGATTAATACTGCGCGAGGTCCGCTTGTCGACGAGGCGGCGCTTGCCGATGCGCTCAACGAAGGACGGATATTCGCTGCCGGGCTTGATGTGCTCTGCAATGAGCCGCCCGAGGCCGAGTGTCCGCTTGTGGGCGCACGCAACTGCTTCATAACGCCTCATATAGCGTGGGCATCGTCCGAAGCCCGCGAGCGGCTTTTTGAAATAGCTTTTGAAAATCTGAAGGCTTACGCCGAAGGCCGCGTGCAGAACCGCGTCAACTGATACGCGACCAGTCGGTGCTTCGGCTTACCATGGCCGCAAGCGCACGGGCAAAATAACTGTTCTCGGACAGCGACAGCGCCGGGTCTGAGTCGAGGAACGCCTCGGCGGCCTTGCGCGCCATGTGGATGATTTGTCCGTCACGGGCAAGATTTGCAATCTTGAGTTCAAAAGGCAGGCCGCTCTGAGCGGTGCCTTCAATATCGCCGGGGCCGCGCATCTCCATATCGGCTTCGGCGATTACAAATCCGTCGGTAGTCGAAGTCATGAGTTCGAGGCGCTTGCGTGTGTCGGCGCTGATTTGGTGCTTCGACATGAGAATGCAGTGCGAGCGGTCGGCACCACGGCCAACGCGTCCGCGGAGCTGATGCAGCTGTGAGAGACCGAAGCGTTCGGCATTCTCAATCACCATTGTGGTGGCATTGGGCACGTTTACGCCGACCTCGATTACCGTGGTGGCGACAAGCACTGATGCCTGGCCGGAGGCAAAACGCTGCATGGATGCATCTTTTTCGGCCGGCTTCATGCGGCCGTGGACGAGGGTCACCTCGTATGGCTTGAAAATCTCCTGCGCGGCTTCGTAACCCTCCGTTACACTGCGGAGGTCGAGTTTTTCGTTTTCCTCGACAAGAGGGTATACGATGTATACCTGATGGCCTGCTTCGAGCTGTGCCATGATGCCTTTGCGGACGCGTTCGCGCTGCTCGTCGAAGCGGAGCACCGTGTTGACGGGTTTGCGTCCGGGCGGGAGTTCGTCAATCACCGATACATCGAGGTCGCCATATACGGTCATGGCGAGAGTGCGTGGTATAGGAGTAGCGGTCATTACGAGCACATGAGGCGGCACAACGCTTTTTTTCCACAATTTCGCCCGCTGTGCCACGCCGAACCGGTGCTGTTCGTCGATGACGACGAATCCGAGGTTGCGGAAGACAACCTTATCCTCAATCACGGCGTGAGTTCCCACAAGGATATGGATTGAGCCGTCGCGGAGACCTTCGTCGATTAGGCGACGCTGTTTTGCCCTGGTGGAGCCTGTGAGCAGCTTGACATTGAGGCCGATTTTTGCGGCGAGCTCCGATATTGTCTCGAAATGCTGTGTGGCGAGGATTTCGGTTGGAGCCATAAGACATGCCTGATATCCGTTGTCTATGGCAAGGAGCATGCACATGAGCGCCACGAGAGTTTTGCCGGAGCCTACGTCGCCCTGTACGAGGCGGTTCATCTGCCGGCCCGACATTATGTCGGCACGTATTTCCTTGATTACACGTTTCTGCGCGCCTGTCAGTTCGAAAGGCAGGCAATTGTAGTAAAAATCATTGAACCAACGGCCTACGTGCGGCATCATGAAGCCCTGAATGGCACTTTTGCGCTGACGTGAGCGCATGAGCATATCGGTCTGGATATAAAACAGCTCCTCGAATTTCAGTCTGAGGCGTGCGCGCTCGAGTTTTTCGGGAGACTGCGGCACGTGGATGTTGCGGATTGCCTCGTCGAGACTCATAAGGCCGAGTGACTGCACTACCGATGGCGGAAGGGTATCGTGAAACGGCACTCTGCGTGACTGCAGGAGTCCTACAATCACAGCGTGAAGGGCACGGGAACCTATGTTGCGCTGTCGGAGCTTTTCAGTAAGCGGATAAACGGCCCTGACTTCGGGAGCCTGTTCGGCTGCTTCAGGCGGGTCGACCTCGGGATGAGTAATTTGCAGAATGTCGCGGAACCAGGTGGGCTTGCCGAAGATTACGTACTCCCGGCCGGCCGCAAGATGCCGCCGCAACTCCCGGACGCCTTTGAACCATACACAGTCGAGTGTGGCTGTTCCGTCGGTAAAGAGGCCTATCAGGCGCATCGACGCGCCTTCGCCAAGCACGTTGAAGCTGACAAAACGGCCGCGGAGCTGCAGCTGCGGATACTCGCCGGGATTCTGACGGATTTCGCGGATTGTGTGTGTGCAGCTCCGGTCAATATAGCCCGTAGGGAAGTGATGCAGGAGGTCGTAGGCCGTATGCAAATTGAGCTCCGAGCCGAGAAGTTTTGCTTTCTGCGGCCCGATGCCTTTCACATAGGTTATGTCGAAATTCTGCAGCGAGAGCACGGTAAGATTTTATTTCTTTAAAAGCAGTCCGGCAATGGCAAGGTCGGCGGGATTCGTGATTTTTATGTTGCGGATGTCTCCGTCGACTGTGAGGAGCGGCTTGCCGGTGAATGCAGTGTAAATCGCGGCGTCGTCGGGCATCGACTGTCCGTCGAGTGCGGCATAGGCGTCATCGAGGATGAGAGTGCGGAAAGCCTGCGGTGTCTGCACCGTGCGGAATGCGGCCCGGTCGGTGGGGCGGCATGTGCCGTCGGTGTTATAGCATGCAATGGCCTCGGTGAGCGGTACGACGGGAACGACAGCTTCGACAGCGGCATCACCGAAGGCACGGGCTACTCGCAGAATCATGTCGGATGCGACTAACGGGCGTGCGCCATCGTGAATCATGACCACGCTCCGGGTGTCGGCATCCTTTGCAATCAGCCGAACGGCGTTGTGCACCGATTCGCTTCGGGTATCACCCCCGATTACTGTTTCGGGAGACTGAAAGCCATGCCCGGCGCACAGGCAGCGCCATATTTCAAGCCCTGTCGGTGACAGGACGAGTACTATGCGTGCAGCTGGCAGTGCCTGACGGAACCTCTCGACAGTATGCTGAAGCACGGGCTTGCCGTCGAGAAGAAGAAATTGCTTGGGCACGTCGGCGCCGAAACGCGAACCCGTACCGGCGGCGACAATGATTATGGAAATATTGTCGCCCGGGCACGGGTTGTGTGTTGTCTCAGGGATGTTTACCATGCGAAAATGGGACGGTCGGACATGAGCTGGTTGACGCGTGTGCGTACAGCATCGATGTTAGCCTCGCTCTCGGGGTTGGAGAGTACAGTGTCGATGAGTTCGGCAATCAGGCCCATGTGTTCCTCTTTGAGGCCGCGTGTGGTTATGGCAGGAGTGCCGAGACGGATACCGGATGTCTGGAAGGGCGAGCGGCTGTCGAAGGGCACCATGTTCTTGTTGGCTGTGATGTCGGAAGCGACGAGCACTTTCTCAGCC
Organism: uncultured Muribaculaceae bacterium; assembly: GCA_910587355.1. Lineage (GTDB taxonomy): Bacteria > Bacteroidota > Bacteroidia > Bacteroidales > Muribaculaceae > CAG-873. The sequence goes on along the minus strand of CAJUKF010000011.1, from coordinate 52,933 downwards.
ACTTTACCGGTGAGGTCGGGGAATTTGCTGCGGAGGTCGACGAGGATGCAGTGATTGTCGGTGCCGCCGGAGACAATATTATAGCCGAGGTCGAGCAGAGCCTGCGCGAGAACGCGTGCATTGTCGCGGACCTGTGTCTGGTATACCTTGTATTCAGGCTGGAGCGCTTCATGGAAAGCGACAGCCTTGCCGGCGATTACGTGTTCGAGCGGGCCGCCCTGTACACCGGGGAATACCGCGGAGTTGAGCAGCTCCGACATCATGCGGGGCTGGCCTTTGGGATTGGTCTTGCCCCATGGATTCACGAAGTCCTTGCCCATGAGGATGATGCCGCCGCGCGGACCACGGAGAGTCTTGTGGGTGGTTGAGGTGACAATGTGGGCATATTTGATAGGATTCTCGAGTAGGCCGGCAGCGATGAGTCCGGCGGGATGTGCCATGTCGACCATGAGAATCGCGCCGATTTCGTCGGCCACCTTGCGCATGCGGGCATAATCCCATTCGCGCGAATAAGCGCTTGCACCGCCGACAATCAGCTTGGGACGCTCGCGGAGACAAGTCTCTTCGAAAGCGTCATAGTCAATGCGTCCGGTCTCAGGGCTTACATTGTACTCAAGGGCGTGGAAAACGAGACCTGAGAAATTGACGGGGCTTCCGTGGCTGAGGTGTCCGCCGTGGCTGAGATTAAGGCCGATAAACTTGTCGCCGGGCTTGAGGCATGCCATGAAGACGGCCATGTTGGCCTGCGCGCCCGAGTGGGGCTGCACGTTGGCATACTCGGCTCCGAAGAGCTGCTTGACGCGGTTGATTGCAAGGTCTTCAACCTGGTCGACTACCTGACATCCGCCGTAATAGCGCTTGCCGGGATAACCTTCGGCATACTTGTTTGTGAGACACGAGCCCATGGCGCGCATCACTTCGTCGCTGACATAGTTTTCAGAAGCAATCAGCTCGATACCGTCTTTCTGGCGACGGTGTTCGGCTGCGATGAGGTCGAAAATCTGATTGTCGGTTTGCATGTATGTGATGATTGATGTGAGATTGATAATTCCTGATTATTTCTTTTTGCGGACAGAGAATCCGAAAGTGCCGAGGCGCGGTCCCTGTGCGTAATATGCGCCGTGGCTGTAGCTGAGGAGCCCGGCGCGCTCAAGGTCAAATTTTCCGGTTTCGGGGTCCATATATTCTTCGTCGGCAAGCACATTCATCACTTCGGCGATGAACATGTGATGGCTGCCGAGAGGCATTATGCTTTTGACGCGGCACTCGATTGAAATCGGCGATTCGGCGACCGCGGGACATGCCACAGCCACACCCGGATAAGGATGCAGGCCGGAAGCTTCCCATTTGTCGCCGTCGGCACCCGATGTAACCCCACAGAGGTCAGTGGCGCGGGCCATGCCGGCGGTAGTGAGGTTGAGCGTGAATTCCATTGACTCCTTGATGAGAGGATATGAAAAACGCTCGGGCCGCACGGATATGTAGAGCATTGCCGGGTTGGTGCAGATTGTGCCCGTCCACGCCACTGTGAGCAGATTGGTGCGTCCGCCGTGGGCGCAGCTGACAAGAGCCGCTGGCAGCGGATAGACGAGAGTGCCCGGTTTCCAGTTCTGCTTCATCAGATGATTTCGGCATCAGAGCCGCTGATAGTGTGGTTGCAGTAGTGGCAGCGGAGTTTTACGCTCTCGCGGTCGATGACGTTGAATCGTGTCGCCATAGGCTCATGATTGGTGACGCACTTGGGATTGCTGCATTTTACCAGACCGACAAGTACGTCGGGGAGCACGACGGGGCGCTTCTCCACTACCTCGTAGTTGCGGATGATGTTGACCATTGCCGTGGGAGCGATAATGGCGATGCGGTTGAGCACGTCTTCGGGGAATTCGACATCGGCTACCTTGATGATGCCTTTCTTGCCGAGGCGCCCGCTGGGCAGATTGTTGCCTATGGTGACGGCGGTGTCGAGTTGCTCGATGCCGAGAATACGCACGGCACGGAAAAGTGCCCCGGAGGGTATATGGTCGATGACGGTGCCGTTCTGCAGAGCAGCGACAGCCAGTTCTTTCTTGTCTGTTGTCATTTTTCGAGAGGATTGATACCGAGGGCTCGGGTTAATATGGCCTGACGTGCGAAAACACCGTTTCGGGCCTGCTCAAAGTAGTAGGCCTTCGGATTTTCGTCTACGTCGATATTGATTTCATTTACGCGGGGGAGGGGATGCAGAATGCGTACTGTCGGCTTGGAAGTGGCAAGCATGGCGTTGCGCAGAGTGTAGAGGTTTTTCACACGCTCGTACTCCATTATGTCGGAGAAGCGCTCGCGCTGTACACGGGTCATGTAGATTATGTCGCTTGAGTCAATCACTTCCTGAGAGAACTCGGTGTATTCATGGAATTCGATGCCTTCGCGGCGGCAGAGTTTGATATACTCTTCGGGCATACGCAGTTCGGGGCACGAAACGAAGTTGAACACGGGCTTGAAATGGCGCATGGCCATGATGAGCGAGTGCACGGTGCGGCCGTACTTAAGGTCGCCTACCATGGTAATGGTGAGGCCTTCGAGCCTGCCCTGAGTCTTGAGAATGGAGTAGAGGTCGAGAAGTGTCTGCGAGGGATGCTGGTTTGCACCGTCGCCTGCATTGACAATCGGCACATCGGTCACCTCAGTCGCATACTGGGCTGCCCCTTCGAGGAAGTGGCGCATGACGATGATGTCGGCATAGTTGGACACCATTTTTATAGTGTCCTTCAGAGTCTCGCCTTTCGAGGTGCTTGAGGTGGAAGCATCGGAGAAGCCTATCACACGGCCTCCGAGGCGGTTGACAGCGGTTTCGAAACTGAGACGGGTGCGGGTGGAGGGTTCAAAAAAGAGGGTTGCCACAACGCGGCCGTCCAAAAGCCTGCTGTTGGGGTGCTCTTCGAAGTAACGGGTGCGCTCGAGAAGGTCGAGAAGCTCCTGCTTGTTGAGGTCGCCTATGGCGACAAAGCTGCTACTGTTCATGGCTGGGGGTAATTGTTTTACAAAATTACAAAATCTCCGGTGATTACCAGCTTAATTGAAGAAAAAAACGGAGCCGCCGCGAGGCAACTCCGTTTTAGTGAGTTTACATGTTCATGCCGCCGTCGACCTGAATCACCTGACCTGTGACATAGCTCGAGAGGTCGGAGGCGAGGAATGTCGCCACATTGGCGATGTCTTCGACCTGACCGCCGCGGCGTAGGGGTATTTTCTTTTTCCATTCTTCGCGTACGGCGTCGGGGAGCTGTGCCGTCATTGCAGTCTCGATGAAGCCCGGAGCGATGGCGTTGGCGCGGATGCCGCGCGAGCCCACTTCCTGGGCGATACTCTTGGCAAGGGCGATAAGACCGGCTTTTGAAGCGGCATAGTTGCTCTGGCCTGCATTGCCGTGAACACCTACTACTGATGCCATGTTGATAATCGAGCCCGAACGCTGACGGAGCATTATGGGGAGCACGGCATTGATGAAGTTGAAAGCGCTCTTGAGGTTGACGTTGATAACGGCGTCCCACTGGCCTTCGGTCATGCGCATCATGAGGCCGTCTTTTGTGATGCCGGCATTGTTTACGAGAATGTCGATAGAACCGAAGTCCTTGGCCACTTCAGCCACTACTTCTTTTGTCTGGTTGAAGTCGGCTGCGTTTGATGCATAGCCTTTGGCTTTTACGCCGAGAGCTTCGATTTCGGCCTGAGTGGCGAGGCCGTTTTCATCTATGACGAGGTCGGTGAATGCAATGTTGGCGCCTTCAGCGGCGAAGCGAAGGGCAATGGCTTTGCCAATGCCGCGTGCCGCACCGGTGATGAGGGCGGTTTTTCCTTCGAGTAATTTCATTTGCTTTTGATTTGTTATTTCCGGCTGCAAAGTTAGTGAAAAAATTTGGTATTTTTCACTTCATGTAACATATAAATCGCTCTGCCGGAGCACGTGTTCCCCGTACGGATTGTCTATGGCCGGAACATTATCTTCTGGCCGCTCTGAATATATATTTGTCCCGGCACAGGCATAATCACTTTTCTGCCGGATAAGTCATATATTTCATTGTCTTCACTCGTTTTTCTGATACTGATTTCGGGCACGGATGCCGGGGGGAACTCTTCCGTCTCTACGAAATTGGTAAAATAATTCCAGCCTTTGGCTGCTGCATACAGCGACGATGTACCTACGGGCACATACACCGGTATATCGTTTGGAGTATCCTCAGGCGTAGGGCCGAAGGTAGGGGCAGTGTATCCGTAGGCGTTTGCCGAATTTTCGTCGCACATTGGCGGTACCGGCGCACTGCAGTAGATGGCCTCCAGCGAATTAAAATATTGGAAAGCATAGCTCTCGATGTAGGTCACGGTCGAGGGCAGTACAAGTTTTTTTACGGCTCTGCAATATGCGAAGGCTCCCGTACGTATCATATCCACGCCTTCGGGCAGCACAAGTTCAGGCAGACTCCAACATCCCCACAGCGCTTGAAATTCTATTATCCGGACTGTCGGGGGTAAATTTAAATCTGTCAGATTGAAATCTCCATACAGGAAAGCATCCGGAATGACTTGTATTGGCGAGTGTATGCTAAATTTTTTTAAGTTGTAATTAAGGGCAAATTGTCCCGAGCCAAGGAAATCCAGACAAGTAGAAGGAAGCGACACTTCTTCAAGACCGGATGCATAAAAGGCATGGTGGTCTAAGGTCGTCAGGCCTTCAGGCAAATTTATGTGCTTGAGTTTGGCTTGAAAAAACGCTCCCTGGCCTATTTTCTTTATTGTCGACGGAAGTACTACCTCATCAAGCGAATGGCAGTCTTTAAAGCACATAGGCGGAATCTCCGTCACACCTTCGGGTACTTGCAGCGGAGAGGTCTTCAACGACTTGCAGTCTGAAAAAGTATAAGAACCGAGCTCACGTAGCCCTTTGGGAAGATTGATTTCCTCAAGACGCACAGCATACACAAAAGCTCCGCCTCCGATACTTTTTATATTGTCGGGGAGTATTATTCGTTTCAGCCCTATTACATATATACCCGTATCGTCAGTCTGCTCGTCGGCATGAAAGAAAGCATTGGCCGGCACACTTTCATTTTCAATTTCGGCATTCTCAAGATTGATTACCGACAGTTTTCCATAAAAAGTGGCACTCCATAGCGTATTGAAATCCGAATCATTTATCGGCCCGCTCACCGCTATCGAATCTATTTCGTTTATGTCAGACCCGATAGTTTCGGCCAACTTACCTGCTTCCGTCACCTTAACGTCTTTATGAATCGGATTGCTGTCAGACCTTGACAGACAGTCTGAGACTACTGTCTTTCCCCATGGAATCATACGGAAAATGCTGTCCGATATCTCGGGCCTCCTATTGTTATAATAATCACCGTTGCATGCAATATTCGATGCCGGGGCGGCGACAACCGACAGCATCAATGCAATAAATGTAATGACACGTATCATTAATAGTTTTCGCATTTTGTTAAGATTAGGATTAGGTTTGTGAATTACAGAAAAATAATGGCTTGTTATATGATTAGTTATTAAATAATTGCGATTTTAGGTAATGTTATCTGGAATAGCTTCGCCGCAAATTAAATGATTATTTTTGATATATCCAAATTTTTTTGAAAAATGTCACTTAAAAATGAAAATATGAGCAAAACATAGAGAATGTACTGACCATCAATGGTGTTTGGCATAAAGTGGCTTCAAGTGGCATAAGTAGTGAAGACATGGTCTGAGCAGAATATAGAAGTTGTTATGCTTCCAAACCATTACCTCGTATCAAATGCACTTTTAACACTAACTTCCTATTTTTCTGCGTTCTGCGTAGGTTTGCGTTCTGCCCTTATGACTCTCATTATTTAATTTTGCACCAAACAAAAAGCAAGGATTATGAGAAGTACATTTAAGACTGTCTTCTATGTAAATGGAAGCAAAGAGAAGAATGGAATTGTCCCTATCATGGGACGGGTTACCATCAATGGGACGATTGCTCAGTTCAGTTGTAAACAGAGTATATCCAAGGAGTTATGGGATGCCAAAGCTAATCGGGCTAAAGGTAAGAGCCGTAAGTCTATGGATGTTAATCATGCGCTTGATAATATCAAGGCGCAGATAGCAAAGCATTACCAGCGGCTTTCTGACCGGGAGGCATTTGTAACTGCCGAAATGGTACGCAATGCCTATCAAGGTATCGGCATAGAGTATGAAACGGTGTTACGTGCCTTTGATAAGATGAATGCGGATTTTGCCAAACGTGTTGGGAAAGACCGTTCGGAGCGTACATACCGTAAATATCTTACCGTAAGGAAATATGTCGCCGAATTTATGAAAAACCATTATAAGCGTTCGGATATGGGGATGAATGAACTGACGGAAGAGTTTATCCATGATTATTGTCTGTATCTACGTAACGAGGTCGGACTTGCCCAATCTTCCGTATGGATATATTCCATACCATTGAAGCATATCGTAACTTCCGCTCATTACCACGGGAAGATACCGAGAAATCCATTTGCACAATATCATGTGAATCCTGACCATAAGGAACGTGGCTTCTTGACAGAGAACGAAATCAAAGCCATGAGTACAATCGAATTGGAAAATGCCAATTTCGCTATTGCAAGGGACATTTTTATTTTCGGATGCTGGACGGGTATATCATTCGTGGACATCAAAAATCTCACCACAGACAATATCGTGGAACTGAATGGCTCACGTTGGATTGTATCCAAAAGGCAGAAAACAGGTGTGCCGTTTCAAATCAAGCTGATGGACATTCCCGCTCAAATAATTGAGCGAAATAAGCCATTCAGAAATGGTAAGAATTTGTTCAACATAAATTCTTACGACATGGTAAATAGGCGCATCAAGACTGTGGCAAAAATGTGTGGAATAGAAAAGAACATTTCATTTCACCTGAGCCGGCATTCCTTCGCTGTTTTAGCCCTTAATTATGGTATGCCAATAGAAAGTGTCAGCAAAATACTCGGACATACAAATATCACTACTACGCAGATTTATGCAAAAGTGACCAACACGAAACTTGAAAACGACATTTCTGCTTTTGAAGATAAGGTTAGCGGACATTTCACCATATAAAGAATGGCTTATGAAAAGAAGTATTATAACAATGAGTGAATCCGGCAATATCATAATGCCGGACAATGTCACAGACATTTGGATGAGCGAACAGGAACTTGGCGATTTATTCGGAGTAATTGCCACCACATTCCGAGCTTCCATCAGAGCCATATATAAAAGTGGAGCATTGAAAGAATACGAGGTTCAGAAGTATATCAGATTGGAAAACGGCTATCATGCAAATGTATTCAGTCTCACGATGATAGTTGCGCTTGCTTTCCGTATCAATAGTTTCGGTGCGGAACAAATGCGCAATGCCATTCTTAAAAGGATGTACTTGCGAAAAGAGAAAACAACCTTCTTCTTTTTGCTGGGCAGTAACGGGACAAAGGCTTCTAATTATCAGGCATAAAATCCAATAATGTGACGACATGAAATCATGAAACCGACAAATCTTTATCTGTCAATTGATTGCTGATAAAACACTCAGTTGGTAAAACGTATTAGTATTCAGTTGAACTAACGTATTGCTGTTTTACCAATAATACGTATTACCAACAAAAGCCCGAAGAAGCAAACCTGTAACGGATGCTTTTTCGGGTTTGCTTTATATGCTCTTTACCTGCTTCCTGTGCAATTCGCAGCAAGTTTTTCATTCCGTGTAAATTTTGCGCCGTTCTGCTGTGATTTGCTTATCAGGCTTTCGCGTGACTTGCCGTAGCTTTGCACTTGATTAACTATTAACGATTTAAGCGAAATGTAAATGACAAAAACAAAGAACGAAAAGGAGGAGTTTATCCGGGTGGGTACGACCCTCTACAAGTTAGTGAACCAGCCTCGACTGAACGGTGGCTATGTGAAGAAACGCATCGTGTGGAACAACGAGACCCTACGGCAGGACTATGGCAAGGACTATCTCGCCACCGTGCCGAAGTATGACGGTTTCTGTACCGTCCCCAACCATGTGGACTATCGTCCCGTGGTGGACAAGTTTCTCAACCTCTATGAGCCGATAGAGCATTGTCCACAGCAAGGCGAGTTTCCCTGCATCCAATCATTGGTTCGCCACATTTTCGGGGAGCAATACGAGTTAGGAATGGACTATCTGCAACTGCTCTACCTGCAACCCGTACAAAAACTGCCCATCCTGCTGTTGGTATCGGAAGAACGCAATACGGGCAAGAGCACGTTCCTGAACTTTCTGAAAGCCCTCTTTCAGAACAATGTCACGTTCAACACCAACGAGGACTTCCGCAGCCAGTTCAATTCCGATTGGGCAGGGAAGCTCCTTATCGTGGTGGATGAAGTGCTGCTCAACCGCAGGGAGGACAGCGAGCGGTTGAAGAACCTCAGTACAACTCTATCCTATAAAGTGGAAGCCAAAGGCAAAGACCGTGACGAGATAGCGTTCTTTGCCAAGTTTGTGCTGTGCTCCAACAACGAGTATCTGCCCGTAATCATAGATGCAGGAGAAACACGCTATTGGGTACGCAAGATAGACCGCTTGCAGTCCGATGATACCGACTTCCTGCAAAAGCTGAAAGCGGAGATACCCGCCTTTCTCCATTTCCTGCAACACAGACAGCTATCCACCGAAAAAGAAAGCCGTATGTGGTTTGCACCCTCGTTGTTGCATACCGAAGCCTTGCGGAAGATTATCCGCAGCAACCGCAACCGATTGGAGATAGAGATACACGAACTTATCCTTGACATCATGGACAGTGTCGGTACGGACACATTCTCGTTCTGTTACAACGACCTTCTTCTTTTGCTGGTACACTCACAGGTAAAGGTGGAGAAGTACCAAGTACGGAAAGTGCTGCAAGAGTGTTGGAAACTTACTCCGGCATCCAACGGACTTACCTATACGACCTACCAATTTAATTACAATCGGGAGTGCCGTTATGAGCCGATTAAGAGAGTTGGACGGTTCTATACAGTCACAAGGAAGCAACTTGACTCCCTGTAACATCATTCTTTTTTTGTTGAATTGTTGAATAAGTATATAACCATGCTGATAACAAACAACATACACTCTCAACAAATGCTCAACAATCGAAAAGAAATGTTGAGAAAACAACAGCATCCTTTGTTGGATTCTCTTTTTGTGAGTGGTTTGTTGAGAAGATGTTGAGGAAATAAAGCCTTAACATACAGCATAATATATGTGTCATTCATCAAATCAACATTATTACACTCATCATCAAATCCGTAGAAAGAATAAACCATGAACATCCAAGAAGCAAAACAAATCAGAATTGCAGACTATCTGCAAAGTTTGGGCTACACGCCCGTCAAACAGCAAGGCAACAGCCTTTGGTACAAATCACCATTCCGGGAGGAAACGGAAGCCTCGTTCAAAGTGAACACCGACCGTAACCTGTGGTTCGATTACGGGCTTGGCAAAGGCGGTAACATCATCGCTTTGGCAGAGGAACTATACGCATCCGACTATGTGCCCTACTTGCTCAACAAGATAGCGGAGCGAGTACCGCACATCCGTTCCGTATCTTTCTCTTTTCGCCAGCAGGCATCCGAACCGAGTTTCCAGCATTTGGAGGTGGGAGAACTTACCCATCCTGCATTGCTCCGTTATTTGCAGGAAAGGGGAATAAACATCAACTTGGCAAGGCTGGAATGTAAGGAGCTGCACTTCATCCATAACGGCAAGCCCTATTTCGCCATCGGCTTTCCCAATGTTGCCGGAGGATATGAAGTGCGTAACCGTTTTTTCAAGGGTTGCATCGCACCCAAAGACATCAGTTATATACGCCAGCAAGGAGAACAGCAAGAGAAGTGTCTCGTGTTCGAGGGTATGATGGACTATCTGTCCTTCCTCACGTTGCGGATGAAGAACTGCCCGACCATGCCCAATCTTGATGGGCAGGATTATGTCGTTCTCAATTCGGTTGCCAATGTTTCCAAAGCAATGGATGTGCTGCATGGGTACGAGCGCATCCACTGCCTGCTTGACAATGACGAGGCAGGAAGAAATGCCTACTTGGAATTGGCAAGAGAGTTCAGCGGTCGTATCAGGGACTTCTCCGACAACTACAACGGACATAAAGACCTGAACGATTACCTATGCGGTAAGTGGCAGAATGTAACCGTTAATCCACCTCCACGAACCATCGTAAAACCCAAAAAGAAAGGACTTGGATTATAGCACCTTGAACAAGAAAAACGTGAGATGCTCAAAACTCATTCCATAAGGATTGGGAGGTAGCAAGTTTGTGTTTCGGGTGTACCGAAACCGCTTGCTACCCACTTCCCAAGTTTCGGAAGATGGCATCCCGTTGGTCTATACAGTATAATCAGTAACAGAATTAGAAGAAACGAAATATGGAACAGAACAAGGAACGTAACAAGGGTGGTCGCCCCAAGAAGGAAGCGACCGAGAAACTGAAATACCGTGTCGCGGTGAAGATGGCGACAGCCGACTACTACCGTCTGCTGACACGGGCGCATGAGGCTGGTGTATCACCGAGTGAATATATGAGGGGGTGTTTCCGGAACGGTCATGTGAAAGAACGACTGTCTGAGGAACACGCCGGATACATCCGCCAACTCTGTGGCATGGCGAACAATCTCAACCAGCTTGCGCACAAGGCTAACGCCGGAGGCTTCCACGATGAACGGTGGGACTGCAAGGTGGCAGTGGCAAGGATTCACGAACTCTTAACCAAGATAGGGATATGATGGCGAAAATCGTAAAGGGAAGCGACTTCAAGGGTGTGGTGGATTTTATCCTTGATAAAGGAAAGAATGCCCAAGTTGTCGCATATGATGGCTTGTTTATGGAGAACAAGGAAACCATTGCCATGAGTTTCAATGCCCAGTCGCTGATGAACGGCAATGTGGCGAAACCTGTCGGGCATATCGCATTGAGTTTTTCCAAAGAGGATGAGCCACGTCTGACGAACTGTGTCATGGGAGGTATCGCACTTGAATATATGGAACGGATGGGAATCAAGGACACGCAGTTCTTCATCGCCCGTCATTTCGACAAGGAGCATCCGCACGTGCATATCGCCTTCAACCGCATAGACAACAACGGCAATACCATATCCGACAGGCACGAGCGTCTGCGCAGTACCCGTATCTGCAAGGAACTAACCTTGATATATGGCTTGCACATGGCAAACGGGAAGGAGAATGTCAAACGCAACCGATTGAAAGAGCCGGATAAGACAAAGTACGAGCTTTACGACATCCTTAAAACGGAAGTCGGCATATGTGGAAACTGGGGCGTGCTTGTCGCAAATCTAAAACGGCAAGGAGTGGAAGTGCATTTCAGCCACAGAGGACAGACGGACGAGATACAAGGCGTAGTGTTCACCAAGAACGGCTACCACTTCAACGGGTCCAAGGTGGATAGGCGTTTCAGCTATTCCAAGATTGACGCAGCTTTGCAGAGTAACAGATGCAGGGAACGGAAAGGAATGATGACCAACGAATATGAAGTTGCTACACCAAGTACACCATCCAGCATAGCACAAAGTGAGTTCTTCAACGGTTCATTGGGATTGCTGAACGGTAGTGATTCTTCTTGCAACGCTGCTGATGTAGAAGCCAATCAGGAAATGGCAGAGATACTTCGTAGAAAGAAGAAACGCAAACGAGGAATGAGATTGTAACAACCATAGAACATAGTCCGGTGGAAAATTTCATCGGCGACTATATTATAATCGGACGTTCGGGATTATGTGCGAAAGATGAAATCCATCCGAACGGGATAAAAACAAAACAAAGAGATAAGGGTGAATTATTGGATTGTATTCGCTCTTATCTCTTTTCGACTAAAGATAAGTTAAAATGATACTGCACAAATAAAAATAATCGGAAACACTTGCGCATTCCGAAATATGTTCGTAATTTTGCGAACAACAAACAACACCGTGAAAATGGATAATAAAGAATATACTACAACTCAAGAGCAACTTGCCCGGTTCGCCAAAGCAATGGGACATCCAGCGAGAATGGCAATTCTTGAATTTCTGATAAAGCAAAATACGTGTTTTTTCGGAGATATACATGAGGTACTGCCGATTTCTAAAGCAACTGTTTCTCAGCATCTGAAAGAGCTGAAAGATGCAGGATTGATACAGGGAGAAATAGAAACTCCCAAAGTAAAATACTGCATCAACCGTGAAAATTGGAAGATTGCCTCTATGCTCTTCACCGAATTTTTTGGGCAATGCCTGTGCGAAAAAGAAAGATGTTGCAAGTAATCGCAATTCTTTTTTATCCCAAATGTTCGTTGTTTTACGAAATACAAACATAAGTTTAATCAAATAAAAGAAGAAGTATGAACAAACTGATTTTGGCTTTTGTCGTTTGCTTCGGACTGACCGCTTGCGGAAACAACGATGCAAAAAAGAACGACACTGTGAAAGTGGAACAGACACAATCACAAGAAGTGAACAACCGTGTGGAAATTCTGTATTTTCACGGTAAACAGAGATGTGCCACCTGTATGGCGATAGAGAAAAACGCCAAAGAAGTCATTGAAGCACAATTCGCAGAAGAAATTAAGAACGGTACTGTGGTTTTCAAGGCAATTGACATTTCCAAACCGGAGAATGAAAAGATTGCCGAGAAATACGAGGTTACATGGTCTTCCTTGTTCATCAGCAAGTGGATAGACGGGAAAGAAACCTATGAGAACCTTACCGAATATGCCTTTGCCAATGCTCGTAAGAACCCAGATGCATTCAAAAGCGAGATAAATAGTAAAATCCGAACCGCCTTGAAATAATCATATATGGACTGGCTACAGACTTTATTGGATAGCAGCACACCACCGACACTGACGGCATTCCTGTTAGGATTACTTACAGCGGTATCGCCTTGTCCGTTGGCTACAAATATAGCGGCAATCGGTTTTATAAGCAAAGACATCAAGAACAGGCAACGCATCTTTCGTAACGGTCTTTTATACACCTTGGGTCGTGTCATCGCCTATACCGTATTAGGTGTCATCTTGATTCTTATACTGAAAGAAGGGGCAAGTCTGTTCGGTATCCAGAAATTCATAGGCAAATATGGAGAATTGATTCTCGGTCCGGCATTACTTCTGACCGGGATGTTCATTCTGTTCGGTAACAAACTCAAATTGCCCTCTTTCGGATTCAAAGGTAATGGTGAAAGCCTGGCACGAAAGGGCGGTTGGGGAGCATTGGCTCTTGGAATGCTGTTCGCTATGGCATTCTGCCCTACAAGCGGTGTGTTCTATTTCGGTATGCTGATACCGATGTCTGCCACAGCAACGATGGGTTATCTGTTGCCGATATTGTTTGCCATTGCTACGGCATTGCCTGTTTTGATGGTCGCTTGGATATTGGCGTTCAGTGTCCAGCACATCGGCAGTTTCTACGGCAAGATGCAGACCGTACAGAAATGGCTGAATGGAATTGTTGGTTGCCTGTTCGTAGGAATAGGAGTATATTATTGTATTGTAATGTTTTAATTAACCAAGGATGCAATGAACACTTTGATAGAGACATTAAAATACTTCGTGTTTATCACGGCAGAATTGATAGCACTGTTCCTGCTGATCAGTGCGGTTGTCGAAATAATACTGATGTATATTCCGCAAGACAAAATCAAGCAATGGCTTTCTGGACGTGGAATCTTAGGCAATGTCATGGCAGCAGGATTCGGGGCACTCACCCCATTTTGCGCCTGTTCCACCATTCCGATGACAGTCGGTTTCCTCTATGCCGGAGTTCCTTTTGGAAGTACCATGTCATTCCTTATAGCTTCTCCGCTGCTCAATCCTATAATAATAGGAATGTTGGGGGCAATGGTCGGTGTAAAGGCGATGCTTGCATATTTCATTATTGCTTTCGCCGCCTCGGTCCTGTTCGGTGTTGTATTGGAAAAAATGGGGATGCAGAAGTATGTGAAAAACGTACGTCTCCGTAACGAACATAACGTAGGCAGTGAGGACAAAAGACAATGGACTATAAAGCGTAAACTGAGAGAAGCATTCGTTTCGGCTTGGGACAGTCTGCGCCCTATTTTAGGTTACTTGTTAATTGGAGTCGCACTCGGAGCAGGGATATACGGCTATATGCCACAAGATTTTGTGCTGAAGATAGCCGGACCAGACAATCTGTTTGCCATTCCTATCGCAGCCGTATTGGGCATACCGTTGTATATCCGTGCTGAAACGGCAATCCCTATCGGGGTCGCACTGATGGCTAAGGGTATGAGCATCGGCACTGTGATAGCGTTGGTTATTGGCGGTGCAGGTATGGCAATTCCGGAAATGACAATGCTTGCAAGCATTTTCCGTAAGAAATTGGTCGCAACGATTGTCGTTGTAATATTCCTTACGGCTGTAATTACAGGTTATTTATTTAACATATTATTGTAAGACAATTAAATATCAAAAGAATATGGAAACAAAAAAAGAAAACAAAAAAGGATTCTGGGCTTCATTATTCTCTCCGAAGCCTTGCTCGTGTTCATGTGGCAGTAATCTGATAATAGAAGAGCCCGAAAAACCAGAAACGTCTTGTTGCTGCGGAGATAAGTCATCTGCAAATAATTCAGGGGTAACGGAAATCAAGATATTGGGACCGGGGTGCGCCAAATGCAAATCAACCTATCAAGTTATTGAGAGAGTGGTCAGCGAAAACAAACTTGATGTGAAGCTTACGAAAATAGAGGACATTGCCGAAATAATGAGCTACAACATTATGGCAACTCCTGCGGTTGTAGTGGACGGTACTGTCAAAATAAAGGGACATGTTCCGTCTGAAAGTGAAGTAAAACAACTGTTGGGAATTTAATCTGTCTTGTATGGAGTTAAAAAAGGAGTTGAAAATTCTGTTATGGATTGTCGCTGTTTTTGTGGCAGTATTCTTTCTGCCACTTGACAGCGAACGGTTCATGACAGCCGTCACTGCAACGCTTGACCTTGCGAAGTGGTATGCAAGGGAGCACGTGGTTTTGTGCTTGCTGCCAGCCTTCTTCATTGCCGGAGTAATTGCCGTATTCGTAAGTCAGGGTTCGGTACTCAAATACTTCGGGGCTAATGCCAAGAAATGGCTCTCCTATACGGTAGCAGCCATTTCTGGTGGAATCCTTGCAGTATGTTCGTGTACTATACTGCCATTGTTCACAAGCATCTACAAACGTGGTGCAGGATTGGGTCCGGCAGTGGCATTCCTGTATTCCGGTCCGGCAATAAGCATTCTGTCGATTATACTGACGGCTCGTATTTTGGGCTTTGAAATGGGGGTGGCACGAATAATCGGTGCTGTACTATTCTCCGTTATCATCGGATTGGCAATGTCATTCATTTTCCGCAAGGAAGAGAAAGCCAAGAAAGAGGAACAGATGAATATCGTTCCGCCCCCAGAAAAACGTCCGATGTGGCAGACTTCGTTCCATTTCTTTACGCTGGTTCTTATCCTTGTATTTGCAAACTGGGGCGCACCTGCTTCGTCAGATACTGGACTCTGGTATTATATATTCACTTACAAGTGGTATATTGTCGGTGCATTGTCGCTGTTGCTTTGCTGGTCGCTTGTCCGAATACTGAAACTGCGAGTGCTTGGGGTGGTACTTGGCGCGATGGCTACTGCCGTTTCCGTCATCCTTGCCAATCTGTTTATTGATGATACAAAACTGATTCCACTTGTGCCGATGATTGTTGCGATTACCGCTCTCGCCGTCATCCTGCTCTTTGACAAACAGGATGAAGAAAACAGGGAATGGGCAATATCCTCGTGGGGCTTCGCCAAACAGATATTGCCGTTGCTGGCTATAGGTGTAGTGACAGCAGGTTTCCTGCTTGGCTCAACGCACGACAATACAGCCATTGCAGGTGTCATTCCGAACAGTTGGATAGAATGGGCAGTCGGGGGTAATTCGCTTTTGTCTAACTTCTTTGCATCGTTTACAGGTGCATTTATGTATTTCGCCACATTGACCGAAGTTCCAATCATTCAAGGTCTGTTAGCTTCCGGCATGGGTAAAGGTCCGGCACTGGCATTGCTGTTGGCTGGTCCGTCATTGTCTCTTCCGAATATGTTGGTCATCCGTGGTGTAATGGGTACAAAGAAGACCATTGTATATGTTACTCTTGTAATCGTAATGGCAACGGTTTCAGGCTTTATATATGGAAATCTATTTTAGAAATTATGAGAGTATTGATACTTTGTACAGGAAATAGTTGCCGCAGTCAGATGGCTCATGGCATTTTGCAATCATTGGATGATACGATTGAGGTCTGTTCGGCAGGCACACATCCTGTTGAACAAGTAAACCCTAATGCCATAGCGGTAATGCGTGAAATAGGCATAGACATATCCGAACATACTCCCACAGATGTAAGGCAATACCTTACCCAAGAATGGGATTATGTAATAACGGTATGCGGAAATGCCAATGAAACCTGCCCGGTATTTGCAGGACATGTCAAACATCGCTTGCACATCGGCTTTGACGACCCTTCCGATGTAACAGGAACACCCGATTTTATTAAAAACGAGTTCCGTAGAGTACGAGATAATATCAAGATGAAATTCTATGATTTTTATCTTCACATTAAGGGGCATTGCTGATGACCAATAAAGAAGAAGTTACCTCAGCATACATTTTCTTGTTCTACTCAATCTACCAATCACACGCTCCATTAGCAACATCGGCAACCTCTTTGTAGGTCTGCCGATGTTTTTATTACTCGGACATTCTGTTTTTCTTTCATCAGAATCACGCACATCACTTAACGAGTGCAAAACCTCCAAATTTTACTTGATAACAGACCATATGTTCAACAGAAAATAGTATCTTTGCACACATACAGAGTTATTTGACAGAAAAGCACTGCATATCGCAGAAGTTATGACCATTGCCAAGTCATTACCTCATATTTGTAAAACATATCATAAGTGGCTTATTCTTAATTAAATACTATTCTTGAATAGGATTTTTTTGAAAAAAACTGCAAAAAAATCAAAAGAAGAAAGGCTTAAATGGCAAAATAAAATGTTTTTTGAGTCGCGGACGTGATTAATCGCAATGTCACGGATTTAAGGAAGAGCTTAAATAGAATGCAGAAGCTGATTGTATGGACGAGTCTTCGGCGCCTATCTGCTGTTTAACAGTTAACATATTTATAATTAGTTCTTTAATGTGGTTTCCGTTGATACGTGCCGAAGGCACGTCCGTACACATTGAATGATGTTGAGCATCATTTTTATTGTCATGGGTTGTGGCGTCGGGTTGCAAACCCGCCGAGACTGAACGTCCGTATACATTGAATAAAAAACGGGACGGTGCCGTTGGGCATCGTCCCGTGTGCATATAGCAGAAAGGTTTAGAATGCGGCTTTGACAGTCTTAACAGTACCGTCGGCGGCAGTAGCGCGGACGATATAGAGACCGGAGAGATTTGTGGCGATGTCGCCGGCTGCACGAGTGCTGAATACCATTGCACCGGCTGCGTTGAAGATTTCAACGGTTGCCTCTGCACCTTCAACGCGTACGATGCCGCCTTCGAGAGCCTTGACGTTGAAATTGGTTGCGGGCACAACTGACACGCCAGCGCTTTTGTCAGCGAAAATGATATAGCAGTAATAGTAATTCCCATCATCCATATCCCAAATATTGTCAGCCCGTGTGCCGAATACTTTCTGGTCAGCGGATACCCAGGGGCTACCCGAGCACATTTGGTCAAAGAGAGTGATATCTTCCCCTGTTTCGGGGTCGAATGTATCTATGTCGTGGAGCATGTGGGCTTTCATCCAGTCTTTTGATTCGGGCGAGAAAGAACCGATATAATCTTCAAGCATCATGTAGGAATCTGAGCCTGCGGGGATTGCGACAGCCAGAGGAAGTGCATACAAATCGTAAGTGCCGAAGACGGTGTAGTCGTTGGTGATGCACGTAGGATAGATGCCTTTTTCGGAAGCGACTGTGGTGTACTCACCTGTTGCTATATCAAAGATGTAAGGCGTGGCGACGGCTACTTCGGTTTCTTCGAAATCACCCGTTCCCGGGTCTTCGATATCGATACCTTCATCTGCACGAGATTTGATTCTACGGGACTGTGACATCCATATGCCGTTGTCACCGGCGGTGCCCGTCACGTAACGTTTGCCGTCCGGGGAGATAAATGCATTGTTGAAAACGAATGCGGGAATTCCGTCCATGAATTCGTCGTATGCGGTCTGATATTCGGTCCACGCATCTTTATATTCTTTGTCAGCCACTAAGAAATCTGCATAGTCCTTGTTAAATTTCTCAACGTTTTCCTGCGACATGAAGTCTACCATGTCCGGCATCTCCTGAGTCTGACCGGCATTAAAGGCTTCCATGGCAGCCTCGTATGCAGCCATTTCTTCTTCATTTAGATAGTCGCCTTTATATGGCTCCATGGGGTACTCCAGCTCGGGCATCTTGGGGTATGTGAGACCTTCTTTATTGAAGAGCTGATGGGCAAAGAGCTTGTAGCTCCACTCGCCTTTGTCATCGCGTGTGTAAACAATGGGTTCGTGGTAGAAACCGGAGTTGTCGCGAACCTGACCAATCACAGTTTTGCCATCTGCGCTGATAGACACGGCTGTGATATACTGTGGTGTATTTCCGGTAAAATCAGTCGTGGGGTAAGGGAGCTTTACGATGTCGCCGTAAGTGCCATCGGGGTTGCGGTACCATACACAGGGGAGTCCCATGATGTTTTCTGCATCAAGCGACATTGCTGCGTTGCCGTATTGGCCGCAAATCACGCTGCCGTCGGGAGTAATACCTTGGGCAATATTGACAAGTTCAGGGTCGGGTACGTCAAGAAGATATACTTTGCCATCCTTATAGTATGCTGCAGAGCCCATTGAGGTGCTGCTGCCCGCTACAGTGCCATCGTTTGCGATGAAATTGCCGTTGCCGCCGCTGTAATCTGTCATGTAAGTGGGGTCGTTGGCAATGAAGCTGTCGGTTTTCAGTGTCTCGAGGTTGAGTACGAATAGATTGTTGTCAATGTAACTGACAGCATATTTGCCGTTTGGCGAAATACCCATCAGGTAAAAAGAGGGAAGCTCGAGGTTCTTCGATTCCTCAGCGCAAATGCTGGGTAGGGCAAGCGCTGTGGCGACTGCAAGGAGTAAAAATTTCTTCATGCGGTGTAGTTTAGTGTTATAAATAATGTGGATAATGATTTCAAATCTGAATAGACATGGCTTATGTCTTCCGATGCAAAGGTACAAAAAAATCAAAAAATAATGCCCCGAAAGTAAAATTTTTGCTGAAATTGATACAAAAATGTGTGCGAACTGATGAAATTCCTCTCATTTGTCACATTCCATGCCGTATGATGCTTCCTGCTCGAAAAAGTAACCCTGCATACCGCTGTACTGCGGAAAAAAATGGTATGGGGATGCCTGAGCCGGCTCAGAGTCATACCGGCCGTCGGAAGCTTCAAAGGCGCGCTGCATACTGTTGGCAATATGCCACATCATCACCGGAGGCACAGCATTGCCGATTGCCTTGTACTGGCGGACGGAAGAAACGACATCGAGAACAAAAGAATCAGGGAAACTCTGTATTCGGGCAGCTTCACGGGTGGAGAAACGGCGATAGCGGCCATTGACAAGGAGCACCGGGTCTGTGGAATTAAGGCTGACTTTAGCAAGGTGTGCGCTGACAGTGTTGCATGGCTCGGAGAGACTCTGAACACGGCCTTTGTTCATTTTATCTCGTACAGCGAGCATTCCGGCGACTGCTTTATCACTGAAGAAAAGCGCTTCGTTTGAATTCTCTTTTTCATCAATGACATCACCAAGAACAGAACTCTGGGGTATGAAATGCGAGAATATGAAACTATCACGGTCGCGCTCATCCCTGAACCCGATTATTAACACTCTTTCTCTTTTCTGCGGCACACCGAATTTAGATGCGTTGACAAGATAGTACTGAACGTGATAACCGGCATCTGAGAATTCCTTGAGAATCATCGGGAATGCTTTTTTGTTATTTGCCGACAGCAGGCCTTTCACGTTTTCGGCAATGAATGCACGGGGCTTTTTCTCTTTAAGAATCTTGACCATTTCAAAAAAGAGCATTCCCCGTTCATCCTTGTAGCCAAGGCGTGGAGGATTCTGTGCCGAAATTGAGAAAGACTGACAGGGGAACCCGCCGATAAGAACATCGAAGTCGGGTATCTGTGAAGATTCAATATCTCTTACGTCCCTGACTATGCATTTATGGTCAAAGTTCGTGTTGTATATTTTGGTGCAGTATTCGTCGTTGTCAACAGCGTAAACGATGTCAAAGGCCGAACGCGGATACTCGGTATTCAGGAAACTGAAGCCTCCGATTATGCCTAAATCCATGCCTCCGCAACCGCAGAACAATGACGCAACTTTTAATCTTGCCATACAAGAAGCTTTTCAGGGGTAAACTTTGATGAGTCGAAAGATATTTCCATGCCGTTGCGTGGGAGCGCACTGATTCTGTCGTTTTTGTATAGTGCGACGGGGTCGCGCAGCACATAGAGAGTCTTGTCGCTGGCACTGAGCATGAGACGGTAGACGCAGTAGTGCTCACGATGTGTTTCGGCTACATACCACTCGTTAGTCGACATATGGAAACTGTACAGATTGATTTTCTGACGGCTGATTGTGGTTTTGACTTCTATATAGCGGTGGTGATGAGTCCCGTCTCCTTCCAGACTGTCGATATCATATCCCGGATGATATGACGGACTGTCGACAATGGCAATGAAATGAAGCAGTTCTTCATAGCCGGCTATTTTCAGACGCTGTTTTTCATGAGAAAATATGATGGACTCACCTATATTGCCGATGTCTTTGGTTGTAGTGCTGTTACTTTCGATAATTTCAGCAATTCTGTCATTGAAAACCACTTCGAGTTCCGATGTCGAGACAAGTGCGCGGATGTCGGTCTTGAATTTCTCCGGGTCCAGAAGGCTGTTCACATAAACAAACCAATTATCTTCAACAGGAGCCAGCATTGCAGGAGTTAAGTTCTCAACATCATAGTAATTTTCATACCCGCCGAAATAAGAAGTGTCCTGAACGAACGCTGTTATATCGGGCAAAGAGTCAGGCTTAAGGATGAAATAACCGTCCAGTCTGCGCTCGAGCATAGATGCTATTTCCATGTAATCCATGATGTCGCCGGCGTAACGTACAACGTCGCCTTTGGTTCTTGGCCTGCCTTTGGAATTGAATATGCGCGAATCGTTCCTGTTGTAGTAACTGAGTTTGTTTTTGCGGTTGCGGAGTATTATTTCCGCTACTTCTTCAGGAGGCCGCTTTCCAGTCGTAACCTGTAAATCATTCAGAATACAGTATGTAGCTTCTTCGTCGGAAACGGACATTTCCTTTTCAATTCCCTGCTCCGCAAGCAATTTATTGCCGGCCAGCAAAACCCTGATGATGAACTGGGCAGGCTTGAACCGGACACCGTTATTGATGAGCTCGACATTATCGGAGGGCTTGATGTGTCCGCCGGGAAACTGGAAGGAGAGCATCAGGAACTTGAAGAACTGTGTCAGGTCCTGATTCTCGTTAAGGAAAAATGATAACCGGGAAGTTTTTGTAATATCTGAAATCCTGTCTTCGTTGTAAAAGGCGCAGAGAGCCGAAATCTCTGTGCGCCAGTTGTCGACAGTTTTCTGTGTCAGTCCTGCATTACCCGGAAAAAGACGGATTGCTTTGTTAATTTTCTCAGCATATTCGCGTCTGGAGCACGGAGTTATTTTGCAGCACTCGTTAGCCATGTAAAGGAGCACGTTTTCGATATTGCTCTTAAAACGGGGGCGCACAAAATGTATGCGGAGGTAGTCTTGCTCCGGTATGGTATAATATTTTTTCATAACTGAGATAACAGAGCTCCGGCAATGGCTTCACTCATGAGAGGAGGCACGGCATTGCCTATTTGTTTCAGCTGGCTTGTGCGGCTGCATGTAAAGAAGAAATCGTCGGGAAACGATTGTATTCGGGCACTCTCGCGTGCTGTAGGTATCCGGTTGTAGGAATAGTGGAAGTGGTGGCGATGTCCGGTATCGATAGTGAAACTCGGTTTTTTACTGTTGAGCCGCGTCCATGCGATATGCACTTTGCGTGTCTGGCGAAGCTCTTCGGGCAAATCTTTGTAGTTGCCTCCGTCGGGGACGAGAGCGATTATATCTTTTGTCTTCTGATTGTGCACCGTGGCCTGATGATTATTGACAGTGAGGGAATTTGCTCTCATCAGTTTCTGATACTGGGAACGCGGAGAACAAGGATACAGAGAGCCGTCATCGAGCGAATTTTCAGGCAAATCGGAAATAGCTTCTTCAGAGGTGACTTTAGGAGATTCTAACGGAGCAGGGAATTTGAAATGTGTTCCGTTGCGGAAGCCTACAAAAATTGCGCGCCGTCTGTTCTGCGGCACTCCATAATCCGATGCTGTAAGGATTTTAAATTCAACTGTATATCCTAATTCAGAAAAGTCGGACAGTACTGACTGACGGACTATGCCGTCACCTATGGAAAGAATATTAGGCACATTCTCCATAACAAAAGCCATGGGCTTGTAGTATCCGACAAAATGCACGAAGTTCTTATAGAGTTTGTTACGGAGGTCATCGACAATCCGTTTGCCGGCGATAGAGAATCCCTGACAGGGAGGTCCGCCAATAATTATATCGACAGACTGACCTCCGAGCAGATGTTTGGTTTCCTCGGGAGAGAGCACAGACAAATCGGCCCGAAGTCCGACGCTTCTCTTGTGGTTGAAGCGAAAAGTGGAAAGAGCATCTTCCCATACGTCAATTCCGAGAATGACGTTAAAACCGGCTCTTTCGAATCCGAGAGAGAATCCTCCGCAACCGCAAAATAAATCAATAACGTTGAATTTTCTGCCTGTCATTTTAGATGAAATTTCCTGGTGCCGTCAGCGGCAGCGCTGTCAGAATACAAAGTTAAGAAAAAATAACCGTAATTCGGAGATTACGGCGCAAAGATAAAAATGACTGTGAGCAATAAAGATGCACACAAAAGTTAAAAACTGGTTCCGTACGGAGTTTCGGGCTCTGCCGCTCCGGAAAAAGTATGATTCTCCTGCGCATAATTGCCGTTAAGAATATCGGAAAGCCATCGGAAAGTTTTGTCACGGAGTTCTTTTGTTTTAAGCTGACACTCCCAGACAATAATCACGCGCCAGCCGTGTTTACGGAGAGCTTCTGCGTCGCGTTCGTCCCTAATCCGGTTTCGCTCAATTTTGGCTTCCCAGAAACTGACATTTGATTTGGGCAGACGGTAATATTTGCAGTTTTCATGACCGTGCCAGAAGCAACCATGTACAAAAATGACTGTCTTATGCTTGCGCAGAATTATATCGGGTGTGCCTGGAAGTTTTCTGTTGTGCAAACCATAACGCCACCCCATGCCATGCAGATAACGGCGGACAAGCATTTCGGGTTTTGTGTCGTTGCTCCTGATAGCCGCCATATTACGGCTGCGTTCTTCTGCTGTTTTTATGTCTGCCATAAAAATATGAAAACTCAAGAATTCTTTTATACACAAAATTACAATTATTTTTTATAATTGTTGTGCGGAAAAGACTTTAATACTTCGGAGTATGTGTAATTTCAAATTTCAAATGTCGAAAACGGCTGTATAATCGAAAAAAGCCCGCTCGGGGCGGGCTTGTGGAGAGTGGAAACGATTTTTTTACTGCGCGAGTATATTCTTTACGGGTTTCATGACGAATGTAAAAGTGTAGTCGCCGTAGGGGAGATGATACTGCGGCAAGGCTGTCGAGTACCAGCTGTCGACGCAGCCGAGGCCGAGCTGTGCCTTGTCAATCAGGAGATTGGTGTAAGGTACGCGGGAAACTTCGGGAGCGTGCACGTTGTGTTTCTCCGGACCTTCGTCGAGGCTCTCGATGCTGTAGTTGAGGGCAGATGCTGAGAATGGAGCTTCGGCAGTGAACTCAAGACCGTTGCCGGACTGATTGAGCTGATACCAGCGGCGGATGTCGGTTTTTGTACCGGTCTCCTGCGGACGTACATATGGGTAGAACTGTTCGGCTACCGTCTGTGAGTAGATGCCGAGACGAGTGCTGTGGTTTCGGTCGGCGTAGTTTTCAATCGGGCCGCGGCCATAATAAACGATGCGGTCGTACTGACCGGGCATAGGCATCTGCATACCGAAGCGGAAGAGTTCTGGCGCATCGGCGCCTTTTGAGGCCTTGAAGTTTTCGGTCACTTTCACATCGCCGATGCCGTTGATTACATATGTCATTTCGAGTGTGCCTTTAACCGAGGGCATGTCATAGCTTGCGGTAACGGTTACGATGCCGTCGGTCTGTGACGATGCGAGGCCGAGGAGTTTCATATCGGGATTTTTCCATGCTGCGAGTTTGCCGGGGAGGCCTGCGCCGTAGTCGTTGTCGGTGGGAGCGCGCCAGAAATTGGGAGTCAGCTGGGCGCCGTCGTAAAGCATCTCACTGCCGCCTACGTTGTAGCGCGACATGAAGCCGTTGTCGCGGCTGAAGTCGATGCTGAAATCATTGCCTTTAACAATAAGGAAAGCGGCATCGTTGTCGACAATACGGGCCTGCGCTGCGGCTGAGTTGGGAGTAGCTGCGAGGGCTACGGAGGTGTCGGCGGCAGGGAGTTCGGTGAGGCGCAGCTGCTCACGGGCGACTACGTGTCCGGCAGGAAGAACGCCGTCGGCTTTTTTGAGGGTATAGTCTATGTTGAGCAGCCATTCGCCCGGACCTTGCGGAGCGCTGAAGGGAATTCTGACGGTAGCGGTTTTGCCCGGTTTCACGTCAAGTTTGCCTATGACACCGTTTTCGACGGGTATACCGTTGTTGAGCACGGTCCACTGCAGCGAGAGGTCGGACAAGTCCTTGAAGAAATTCTCGTTATATACGTTTACAGTGCCTTGGGCGAGGTCGGCGGGCGTTGTCCACACGTTCTGATAGAAGTAAGCCACTTCGTCGAAATGCGGATTGGGAATGCGGTCGGGATTGACAAGTCCGTTCACGCAGAAATTGCCGTCGGTGGCATCGTAGCGGTTGAAGTCGCCGCCGTATCCGTAGATTTCAACACCGTTTTTCTCGGTGCGTATGGTCTGGTCGACAAAGTCCCAGATGAATCCGCCCTGAAGCGAGGGATACTTGCGGATAAGGTCCCAGTACTCTTTGAATCCGCCTTCGGAGTTGCCCATGGCGTGCGCATATTCGCACTGGATAAGTGGCTTGGGAACGGGTGTCTTTTCGGCATAGTTCTTCATGCCTTCGTAGCCGTAATACATAGGGCAGAAAATGTCGGTGAGGGCTGTGCGCGGAGCACGCTCGTACTGGACGGGACGCGAAGGGTCTTCGTTTTTAATCCATTTATATGCTGCCTCGAAGTTGGGGCCGTAGCCGCCTTCGTTGCCGAGGCTCCAGAATATGATTGAGGGATGATTGAAATTACGCTGCACATTGCGTTCGTTTCGTTCCATGTGAGCTTTGGCGAACTGCGGGTCTTTGGCGAGAGTTTTCTCATCATAACCCATGCCGTGGCTTTCGATGTTCGCTTCGGCCACCATGTAGATGCCGTTGCGGTCGCAGAGCTCATACCAGAGGCGGTCGTCGGGATAGTGACAAGTGCGGACCGCGTTCACGTTGTGTTTCTTCATGATTTCGATATCCTGAAGCATACGCTCTGGCGATACGACATATCCGCCGTCGGGGTCGAGTTCGTGGCGGTTGACGCCTTTGAAGAGCACAGGCTGTCCGTTGACAAGCACCTGGGCATCTTTGATTTCAACTTTGCGGAAACCGGCCGTGACGGGGATTACCTCGCCGCCGCCCTCGGCAGTGAGGGTGTAGAGATACGGTGTCTCGGCCGTCCATTTGTTCACGTCCTTCACTTCCATGCGTGTGCGGCCGCTTTTGTTTGCCGTAGCCTGTGCCACCTGATTGCCGGCGGCATCGGTGAGCGTGAGAGTGACGGGCAGCGAACCGTTAAGCGTAAGGTCGATGTCGAGCACGCCGTCGGTGTAATTGTTTACGAGGTCGGGAGTAACGCGCACGTCGGCGATACGGGTTTTATTACGCGCATAGAGATAGCTGTCGCGCGCCACGCCGCATAGACGGAAGAAATCCTGGTCTTCGAGATATGTGCCGTCGCACCAGCGGAATACCTGAAATGCGATGAGATTGTCCTTCCCTGGAACGATATACGGAGTGAGGTCGAATTCGGTTTCGAGTTTGCTGTCCTCGCTGTAGCCGACATATCGGCCGTTGACCCACAGATAGATATTGGAGGTGACGGAGCCGAAGTGGGCGAAGATTTCCTTACCTTTCCACGAAGCGGGTACGGTGATTTCTCGACGGTAAGACCCGACGTGGTTGTTTTCGTAAGGCACTTCGGGCGGATTGCTTTCGAACTGGTTGCGCCATGCGTAGCCGTTGTTCACATAGAGTGCGTCGCCATAGCCGTTGAGCTCCCACATTCCGGGAACAGGCATTGTGGCCCAGGTTCTGTCATCGAACCCTTTTTTCCAGAAGTCAACGGGACGGTCGGTGGCATCGTTCACCCAGTTGAATTTCCATAGCCCGTTGAGGCTGAGATAGTTCTGCGATTCAGCGCGTTCTTTGGCGGCGAGTGCTTTCTCACCTTTGGCAAAAGCGAAATTCTCGGCGCGCATGGGTGCGCGGTTGACGGCATTCACTTCGGGATTCTGCCACTCGGTGAAAGTCTGGCCGTAGGCCGTGATTCCTGCAAGTGCAAGAGCCGCTGCAAATAGTTTTACTCTCATATTATTTTTTGGCTGTATTTGGTATTTATTAAGGTTTTATGGAGGAGTGAAGCCACGCAATGCTTCCGGAATACAAAAATACGGAAAAAAACGTAAAGATGAAATGACAAGCGTTTTTTGATTGGATTGTTGTGAGCATTTATAAAAATTAACCGCCACCGTCGTAGTGTCGGCGGAGGCGGTTGTGAGAATCCAACATTTTTCAATCAGTGACCGAATGTGAGTGTGGTGTAGTAGTTGAGGCCACCGTTCACGGAGTACTGGCCACTGTAGGTGAGGGTAATGAACTGGTTGCCGGCGCCCCACCATGAAGCCGAGAGGGACGCGCCCGTCATGCTTTGAGATACGGGAGGTCCGTAGTTACGGACGAGAGAGGTGTATATACTGTCGAAACGGTATCTGTCGGGCACGGGAGTATAATATACGAACTCCGAGCCTGCGAGCGAGCCATTGTTGTAGTACATTGTGGCATCGGGCCAGTTTACATTCAGCATCGGCACGTTATTGAGATAGATTGCGTCGTTGACGTAACTATTGATAGTGTAACCTGCGTTAATCAGCATATTGATAGATGCGCTGATTGTAGACCCCAAGGCTACTCCTAAAATAGTGCGGAAGGGGTTCCAGTGTGCCGGGGCGTGCCATGCGGGCGGTGGCACAGGACGGTAATAAGGCCGTGCTGGAGGCAGATATGGCCTTGGAGGAGGTGCGGGCCGGTAGTAGTTGGGATGAGGCCTGTGGCTGTAGTGCGGCGGTCTGGGAGCGTGGTGGCCGGGGGCGTACGAATGGCCGGGATTAGGTTTAGGAGCATGGCCCATGTTGTGGTTGCCGTTCGGACGGTCGGGTCTGTTGGGACGGTTGGGACGCATGTTCACATTGCCGCCGGGACGGTCGAGAGCACCGTTATGCTGCGGAGGACGTTGCTGTGGCCTTCCATTACCATTGGACTGCGGAGGACGCTGGCCGGGACGCTGACCGGAGTTGTTGTGGGAGGGCCGTTCCTGCGGACGCTGGGCCGGACGGTTGTTGCCGCCGTTGCCCGGACGCCCGGCCGGAGCTGTATGTTGAGCGGGGCTCTTTTTGCCTCGCGAGCTGTTATTATTCCGTCGAGAATTGTTGGACTGCTGAGAGTGCTCAGGTCCGCGTGCTTCTACAACCGGACTGCAAAGCGAACAGCACAGAAGCACAATGGATACAAATCTAATTATTCTCTTCATGGGAGCACAGTTTAAAACTTGTTATATAATTTAGACGTATATCCGCGGGAAAAGTTTATTTACAGCGGCTCTCCATTTTTCAGAAGCGAGGGATGCGTCTGAAAAACGATTTGTCATTCAGGCACATAAATGATGTCGCCGTTTTCGAGTTCGTAGGCAGAGCCGACGCGTTTTCCTTTGTTCGACGACTTGTCGCTGTCTTCAGACGGAGTGTAGCGGTTGATTTTCTCGCCTTCCTTTGTTATGATTTCCATGTTTTCCTTGCCGGGATTCTTCACCATTGTAAAGTCTTCCTGCGAAAACATCTCAGTCATGTTGTACCTGCTGACAAGTGCCACCATAAGTGCTACGGCAAATACCATTGCGACGTCGAATAGGTTGCTCACCACGCTCATGGGGTCGCTGTCCTCGCTTCGGCGGAGTAAACGGCGGCGTCTCATTCGCGTCCTCCTTTCTCTTTTCCGACAACGTCGGCGAGATACTCGAGAATGGTCAGATTCGCGGCAGCCCAGCGCTCCTTGGTCTGATGTGTGACAAATCCTATGACACTCACGACAAGACCGACGACCGTAGTGGCGAATGCCACCTGCATGTTGTAGGCCATTGAAGCGATGTCGCCCGAGGCGAGGCCGACAAGAGCGGGGCCCATGGGAATCAGAGTGCCCATGAGGCCGAGAATCGGGCCCATTTTAGTGAGAGTCTTCGCAGTGGAGAGTTCCTTGTCGGCTTCGATTTCATACTCGGAAATCAGAAGGTCGGCTTTGGAGCGGTCGGAGCCGGCCTGGATGATTTTGTGTATATAAGCGATGAGCACCGAGCCTGCCTCAGAGGGAAGGCTGTTTTCAAAATCAGCGAGTGCGGCGGGGTTGAGACCGTTGAGTTTTCCATAAATTACTGCGGTGGTCTTTTTCACCTGAAGATACTGGCCGAAGAAGCCGCCGATGAGAATCAGCGCGCGAATGAAGAAGAGGATGAGGAGAACGATTACCGGCACAAGCAGGCCTGTTGAAATCCAGTATAGGATATTTGATATGAGATTCATTGTTAACAGATTTACAGTTTTTGGATGTTTCTGATTTTTCGGTTAGTTATAAAACGGTCGTAAAGGAATCCGGCGATGCATCCGGCGGCAAGGAGTACGAAGACGGCACCGAGGGCGCTCCATTCAACATTGTTCGTGCCGGCGGCAGACGTGCGGCCGTTGACAGTGGCGATTATTCCGAGAACCGAGACAAGCATATTTACGAGGAACATCAGTTCGAGACGGATTTCACTTTCGGGGAGAAGCCATTTAAAAAGATACACCAGCAGAGGCAGTACGACAATGATTGCACCGGCTGTGGCGAATGCTATGACAGCAAACCCGGTGCCCGGCAGTGCGAAAATCAATTGTGTGAGCATGGCGAAGAGCACGGGGAAAATCAGCAGACCAGGAACCCATAGGCAGCATTGCAGCGCGATGTAGCTTTTCCGCGGCAGAGGGCCGCATAAACGTGCCGCACAGAGGATGCAGAAACTGATTTGGAATGCTACGTCGACTGTGAGCCATACCGAGGTGTCGAGCATCAGGGGAGGATTGGCGAGCCAGTCGGCAATCTGTGTTTTCGACTGCAAGGCAGCCTCGCCATAGGACAGCAGAACCGAGGCTGCCGAGAGCAATGTAAGGGCAATCACTCCCCACAGTCGGTGGAATGTAAGTTTCAGCACGAAACTGAAACTTACAGCCACCATGATTATGAGCACTACCGTTTCCATTATTTTCCGGTATACGATTTTCTGCGGCGCCGGATGAGCAGAGCCAGACCTATGACCGCAGCGAGGACGGCAACAGCGACAATGATACCGCTTATGTGATTTGTAACGGTGTCGGTGTGGTTGAGCTCGTCGCGCTTCATCACCATGCCATCGTCGGCGGAAATATTTTCGGCACGTACCTGAGCTACGGCCTTGTTGTAGTCGGCGGCAGCCTGTTCGGGTGCTTTAGAAGCTATGAAATCGCGCAGTCTTGCATTGTCGCAGACGAAGCCGGAGCAGGCAGCCCCGTATTCGTTGACCACTTCGGTGTGGAGCTCCGCAAGCCTGGCAATCTGTTCGGGCGATGCATTCCACATGCCTTTGCGTACTGTCTCGAGCATCACGGCTGTCATTTCCTGAATAGCGGCGGGATTAACTGATTTGAAATAATCCTTTACGCCGAGATTGTTTTTGTCGGCGACGTAGGTGTCGTAGATGTCGTCCCACAGCTCATTGTCGATAGCCTGCGGCTTCATCACGTTCCAGCCGTAAGTATTGCGAATCACGTCGGCGATGGCAGAGGCATCTCCGGCGCCACCTTTCATTTTCTCCGTTATATAAGTGGGGTTGAGAATGGTTGTGCGGCTTTCGATGCCGATTGCTTCCTTCACTTCCTGCATGCGGGCGCGGTTACGGTTGCGGTAATCGCTGAGATAGGCATCCGGGTCCTTGCCGGTTACATTGCGGACTGCGAGGTTCATGCCTCCCATGAACTCATACACATGGTCGAGGCTCAGCGCGCCCCAGGTGTTGCTCTGGCGTGGCTGTACCACAACGTCGGTACGTGTGAGGGCCGCTTCGAAGGCGTAGTCACGCATTTTCTCCCAGTCCTCCTCGCTGCCGTATACAGCACCCATGTTGTTGATGTATGCTGATGCTATTTCGGACTCGTTCTCCCAGCGGTCGCCGGCTTCGACCATTCTCTGGATTCCGCTGCCGTAGTTGTCGTTGATTCCGCCGAACACACGTGCTGTGGAGAGTTCGCGGGCTTCTTTTGGAGTCACGCCTTTGTCGACGAGGTGCTTCTCGGATTCCACCACGCCCTCTGCCACGTAATTGGGATAGATGTCATCTTTGGATTCTGCCGCCATTTTTACGGCGCGGCTTATGAGGAAGAGACGGGATGCCGCGAGGTCACGAAGCTGTCCGGATGTCTGTACGACGACATCGATTCTCGGTCGACCGAGTTCTTCGGAAGGTATGAGTTTCAGGTCGCTGATGCGGCCGAAGTGGTCGCGTACAGGTTCGACACCGAGCATATAGAGCACCTGAGCGACAGTTGCTCCCTCAGTCTCGATGAATTCGCTGCTCCAGAGGGTGTAGCTCACTTTTCGCGGGATGGAATCGCCGTGCTCCTTGCGGTACATGGCGATTGTGTTGTCGGCCAAATCCTTGCCTTTGCTCCATGCTACCGCCGATGGAGTCTCTTCGGCATTGATTGCATGCATGTTGCGGCCGGTGGGGAGAATGTCGGGATTGAGGACGGGGTCTCCGCCCGATGTGGGAGCGATAAAGCCTCCGTTGAGCGCGTTGACAACCGATGACAATTCGGCCTGCGGGCTGTTGCGCAGTGCCTCACGATATACGTCGATGTTGCGTAATGCACGTTCGACCTCGATTATGGGTGTGGCGAACTGCCTTTGTGCGTCGGTTATGCCGGTCTGTTTCATGCCGGGATGTCCCGACACCGAGCCTCGGCGCCCGGTAGCAGACTTGCTCTTGATAGCAGCCTCCATTTTTTTGAGCGCTTCCTCGTCGGCCCCCATTTTACGCGCCATTTCAAGGGCTTTCTCGGGCGACATGCCGGGGAGCATGCCATGCTTTCGTGTGGCAGGACGGTCGGCGATTTTGGAGGTCTTCTCCTGTCGCGCCGGCATCATGGCCGCCATGACCATCATACGCGACAGCATGTCTTTTGAGCCTTCGACGGCAGACATGACTGTACGTGCGCTGTCGAGGTCGGCCTGAGTGATTCCTGCAATGCGGCATACAGCGGCATCGTCGACGGATATTGCTGAATTCACAAGCCGCTTCGCAGCCTCGCGATGCACTGCCAGCCGCCCTCCTTTCAGTTTCTGCAGGCTGTAGGCAATCGGGTCTACTGTCATGGCTTCGACTGTGGTACGGATATGTTCGTCGGAGTAGGGCTGCCCCATTACATAAAGCGCGTCGGTGATTTTTTCGTTGGCGAGTTCTTCGGCGAAATTTTCAACACGTGCGATATCGTCGGGGGTGAAAGGTTTCACGCTGTCGATGCGGAGTTCACGGTGTATGCCGAGTGATACGGTATATTTCTTCACCAAGGCGGCCGCCGATGCCGAATCGGAGGGCGTTGTCGCAGAGTTATATGCGTTTACGGCATCAGCAAGATTCCTGTAGACACCGTGGAGATTGCTTTCGAGGAATGGAGGAGTGAGATAATTGATTATGCCGGCGTAGCTGCGGCGCTTTGCTATCATGGCCTCGCCTACGTTGGAAGTCGAATAAATGTAGACGTGTGGCATGGTGCCAACAAGGCGGTCAGACCAGTCATTGCTGCCGAGAGCGACCTGTTTGCGGGGAGTGAACTCGAGCGAGCCGTGCGCGCCGAAGTGCATGAGGGCATCGGCTCCGAATCCGTAGCGTGCCCACAGATAGGCCGCGATGTAATTGTGAAGCGGCGCCGATTCGGTACCGTGCACGATTTTGAAATCATCGTCGCCAAGCCCGGCGGCTGTCTGGGGAATAAGCACGACATTGCCGAACCGGAGCCGTGCGAGGGCGAGATTCCCATTTTCATCAGCAAGGCCGTGTCCGGGGAAAGCGCCGTCGACAGCCTCTACGTCGTCTTTCATCTCTTTTGAGAATGCGTCTGCGCACCATTGCTCATAATCGAACTGACTGATGATTTCGGGGTGGTTTTTCTTTACGAATTCCGATTTGGCACCGACGGCATAGCTGTTGAAAACCTTGCCGTTCTCATTGAGTAACGCTTCGAAAGTCCCGGCATCCGAGGGCAGATTGTCCACTTTATACCCTTCTGATTTAAGTCGGCACAGAAGATTGAAAAGCGAGGGCGCCACTTCCATTCCTTCGGCGACCAGGGCGTTCTGGCCGGGACCTTTGAAGTAGAAGACCGCAATTTTTTTATCGCTGTTATTTTTGCGTCGGAGCGAGGTGTAGTTGTTCACCGTAGCCACAAAATCGTCGAGACGGCCGGGAATGGCCTCAACGTACGGGAGGCCGCCGTCGCCTGTAAAGTGTGCGAAGAGAGTGAAGGGCCGGATTGCACCGTCTATTTCGGGGGTGACGATGCTCTGCGAGAGAAAACCGCCGTTCATGCCCATTTTATCGGATAGCCACTCGTTGTAATCGCGGTTGGCGTTGACGGGAGCGAACAGGGGTATGTTTTCCCTCTCAAGCCATTGCGTCACCAGGTCGCCCATGCGTCCGTGGGCCATATTAATCAGGGCTGAGGCAGATATTGAATCTGCATGGCCGCCTTTGATGAATGTCTGAATCACATTGACAGGATAGACCATGTTACCGGTCTGCTCAAGACGCGCAATCAGACTGTCGGTGACGCCCATCTGTCCCGTGAGGATGATGCGCGGAGCCTGCTCGTGCCATTTGCCCGATTTACGGAGCCATGCTTCATAATCGGCGACCGAGCCGAAATTAAGCGTTTCGCTGTCGGAAGGGTAGTAGAGCATCGAGGAGGCCGATACTTCGGGGTCGCCGGGCATCGGAGCAAAAAATTTCTTACCATCGATGAAGCGACGCACGTAATGAAGCATGTTGCGGTAGTTGTTGCGTCCGCCGGCAAGATACTGTCTGAGAAACTCATTGTCGACCGAATCGACGGATGCAATCTGATTGTCGGGATTGGTAGCGGCTGTCGTGAGCACCGGAGTGCCGCTTTTTGCCGCATCGTCGAGAGCCTGCCGCTGCTCTGCGGTGATGCGCAGACCCATACCGTTGACAAATACCATATCGTATCTGCCGGCATCCTCCAGGTTTTCGACCGGGAGTTCTTCCAGTCTGACGAATGAATTGTCGTTTGCCTTTGCGATTTGTCCGAGGGCGATTGCCTGATAGTTCACAAAGGCTATTCTGGTCGTGGAAGCGAATAAATTCCACAATACAACGCATGCGCCGAGTATTACGGCGCATACAATAGTCAATATGATGATTTTCTTTTTTCCCATATCAGTTAAAGAAATCGTTAATATCGAGAGAAAGACCCAAAGACCAGGTTCTGCCCGTTGTGGGGGCGGAATTCCAGTAAAAGACCTTCGGTCGGTAGTTGAAAAGGTTGTCTATTACGAAGTTAAGGCTGATGCCTTTCCACACATATTGCTGCAGGGTGAATTTCCACAGTGAGTAGGCTCCGTCGGTCGCGTAATTTGATTTCGGCTTTGCGAGATAGCGGCCTGAGATGCCTGCGTATATTCTGTATACGCTGCAGATGCGATTGTCGTAATCAAGCCTCCACGTCATGGCGTGCGGTCGTGGCTGCGAGAACTGAGAATCGACAGTCTGTCCGCCGGTACGGAGGTAATTGTAGTTCAGCTGGAGACCGAGGCCGCAGAGCGCCCTGTAGCGGGCCGAGAAATCGGCACCATAGACACGTACGCCGTTTTCGTTGCAGTAGACAGCACCTTCTTCTCTTGTGGCGTCACCCGGAAAATCGGTTGTAGTGATACGGCTGTCGTACCAGTTGTAATATCCGGTTGCGGTGACGCTGTAGGAGCCTGCGAGAAACGATTTACGCAGTTGTCCGCTGTATTCCAGCGCGATGTTGAAGTTGTGGCTCTTCTCGGGCTTGAGGTCGGGATTGCCATAAATCATCTGAATGCCGGCCATGTCGAAATTCATATACATCTCTTTGAGGGTAGGGGCGCGGAACCCTCCGGCGTATGAAGCTCTGACAGAGAAGCGCTTGAATTTAAACATGGTGGCGAGTCGGGCCGTGAGCGCATTGTTGTCGGACTCGGAGAAATAGTCATCGCGTATGCTTGCGACGATATTGAGCCACGACAGCGGATTGTAATCGAACTGCACGAATGCATCGACCAACGACTGTGCGTGAGTCTCTCCGTTCACGAACTGATATGTGAGCAGATAGTCGTGCATGAAATCGGCGCCTGCCGTAAGTGCGTTCTTGCCGAAGAAATGAGTGTAGAGGGCGTGGACGATGTTCTGACGGTTGCTGTAGTCGTGGTCGTGCGTACGCCGGTCTCCCACGTAGCGCGCTTTATCGTACTGGTCGTAGCTGTACGATAATTCGAGAGTCTGCTCCCGCATGATATTCCACATGGCACGAAGGCCGCCGGAATAATCGATGTAATGGTCATCGTAGTTGACACGTATACTGACGCGGTTGAAGTATCCTCCGCGGGCAATAAGGCGGAGATTGTTCGCAGGCTGATAGGCGATGCGCTCCTTTAAGTTGAAGGTATGACCGCCGAACACATTCTGAATCTTTGATTCGGTGTCGAAAGCATCGGTGAGTCTTACGGTTTCGGAGCCGGAATACTGGAAGTTTGTATTCGACGAGATTTTTCCGGAGTGCAGATTGAGGTCGGCGCCGTGACGCCACTCATTGCCGAAGCTGCGGTAGCGTGAATTGACATTCAGCCGCCAGGGCATGTTGTCCTCGCGAGTGATGATGTTCACGACTCCGCCCACGGCATTTGCACCGTAGAGGGCCGAAGAGGCTCCTTTTACCACCTCGACACGTCCTGCATTGTCAAGATTGAGGCGGTTGAAATCGACATTGTCCATGGTCTCGCCGGCAAGCCTCTCGCCGTCCACAAGAAAAAGGATGGCCTTGCCGCCGAAGCCGTTCATGTTGAGCGAGGTCTCCTGACTCATTGCATAGCTGAATTCCAGGCCGGGCAACGCCTCGGTGAGCAAATCCTGTATGTTGGTGGCATCGGCTTTCTTTATGTCATCGGCAGAAATCAGCTGTGTCACTACCGGCACGTCTTTAAGTGCCTTCGGTGTACGCGTAGCCGTGACCACCACCTCTTCGAGCGCGCTGATGTCGGGTGCGAGAGCCAGCAACTCCACATGCGAGGCATCATGGTTTTTGAGTATGAATGTATCCTGAATGAACCCTATATAAGAAACCTCTATTTTAGCTGCGTTTTTGTCTGCATCGATGATGAATTCACCGTCGATGCCGGTGACTGTGGCCCGGCCGTTGTCCATCGACCTGACAGTCGCGCCTGTAAGGGGGCTGCCCGTCTCATCCACCACCTTGCCCCGGAAGGTATAAGCTGATGAAATGAGCGGACAAATCAGCCCTGCAAGGAGTATGGCAATATATCTTATGTTCACTGCCATACCGGTTTTATTGTTTTGTTGCGGCAGATGAGCAAATCATCGGCATGGGCATTGCTCCGTACTGGAGATTGAATTTGATATTGAGAGTGTTGCCGTTTACATCGCCTGAGAGCGTGCATGTGTAGCTCTTGCCGGAGTCTGTAGTGCCGGTGCACTGGGTGGTGGCGAGCGTGCTTATACCGTTCGCTTCAGTGACTTTCACGCCGGTAATAGTGATTGAAGGCATTGCCATTGGAGCTTCGCCGAAAGCGGGAAGTGTGACAGCGACGGTAGCGTCGTCGGTGGCGGAGAGGGAGAAGGAAAGATTTTCGAATGTTGATGCGCTGCCCATTACAGAGCATTCCATATCGCCAGCGTATGTGCCTGCAATGGCTTTTGCCGCGGGTACGGCAGGTTCGTCTTCGTTATTGTCGTCGCTGCAGGAGGGAAGTGTAACAAGCGCGAGTAGCGCAATCATGGTTGCGAAAAGGAATTTGATTGGTTTCATGAGATAATGAATGGTTTTATGCTGTGATTTCTGATGCAAAATTACAGCGAAACCAATACGTGGAGCAATACTCAAAGAAAGCCAAAAATCACGATGAAATATACCCTCAAATAGTTACGGCTTAACCATAAACGACAATGGTCTGCTCCTGATTTTGGTTATTTTTTAGGTCAGATACCCAATCATGATGTCAGACGAACATCTGTATGTAGAGCATGGTCATGACTCCGGCAACCAGGGCGTAAGTGGCGTGTTTCTCGAATCCGTGGCTGTGTGTTTCAGGAATCATCTCGTCGCTTATGACGTATAGCATGGCACCTCCGGCAAGTGCGGTTAGGGCCGGCAGCAGGGATGCCGAAACATCTCCGAGGAAGTATCCTGCCACAACGCCGGCAACCTCAAGCAAGGCTACAGACATAGATACACCTATGACACGCCACATGCTCACACCTATCATGATGAGAGGCGTGACCACGACCATGCCTTCCGGTATATTCTGAATGGCGATTGTGATAGCCACTGTATAGGCGTTGGTCATGTCCTCCCCGTCGAATACCACACCGGCGGCAAGACCCTCGGGGAATTTGTGGATTGCAATGGCGATGACGAAGAGGAGTACGCGGTTGATAGACTTTGTCGATGCCGTATGAACTTCTTCGGTCTCGTTGCCTTCCAGGCCGGCTATATGGTGAAGATGCGGAGTGATTCTGTCGAGTACGGCTATAAGAGCCACGCCGAGCACTACTCCGGTCACAGGCTGCCACCAGCCGTTTTTTCCGGCCATATCGACAGATGGCACTATCAGGCACACCAGAGCTGCAGTAAGCATCATCCCGGCACAGAATCCGAGAAAAATATCGTTCCACTTGTGGGGTATGCGCCGCACAATCATGCCGGCCAGTGAACCGGCAAGCGAAGCCAGTCCAAGACCGCCGGCACATATCAGGAGTTGCTCGAATACTGTCATAATTTAAGTATTTATAAAATGCTTGTCCGTGTAAAAAAGTTTGCAGCAGATTTTGGATTCAGAAAGGTGACAGAAGCAGCAATGGCGGAGTTTTCACAACTCCGCCTCACCTTGGCTTATATAACTACTTATGTGATTAATCTGAAAAATAAACCTGTCTTGTGTTTTTCTGATGCAAAATTAATGTCAGTCAGCGGTGTGTGCAATACCTAAAACTAATGAACTTTCAGAATATATTTCGTAATTTTGCAAAGACAATCTAAAGTATTCACAAGAATCTTTAATATTCCAAGCAATATGCATGTTTTCAGCCGTTTCTTCTATACCGTACTGTTTCAGGCAGCACTGACATTGTGCGCTACCCAATCTGCCGGTGCGCAGGGTATGACTAAAGTGATTGCCCATCGCGGTCACTGGACTGCTGAGGGAGCGGCACAGAACAGCATACGCTCGTTCGTAAAGGCCGATTCAATCAACTGCTACGGCTCTGAATTTGACATATGGATGACAGGCGACGATGTGCCGGTAGTGAATCACGATGCCTCGTTCAAGGGAGTTGTCATGGAAGAGTCGCCTTCAGCCGATGTCGTTGCCGTGAAGCTCGACAACGGAGAGACGCTGCCTCGTCTCGATAGTTTTCTGCAGGCTGTCACCGGCACCTCAACACGTCTGATTTGCGAAGTGAAGTCGCACAAGGACAAAAAGAAAGAAGAGAAACTGATTCGCGAGGCCGTGAGAATGATGAAGGAATACGGATTGTCGCACCGCGTGGAGTATATAACTTTTTCACGCGAAGGGCTGTTGAATCTCATCAAATACGCACCTTCCGGTACTCCGGTTTATTATTTGACCGGCGATATGACACCTGCGGAACTTAAGGCTGCCGGAGCTGCCGGATTTGACTATAATATCGGTGTGGTCAAATTACATCCCGAGTGGCTGACAGAGGCTCATGAACTTGGTCTTAAAACCAACGTCTGGACAGTGGATGATGAAGTCGACATGCAGTGGTGCATAAGCCATGGTGCGGATTTTATTACCACAAACCGCCCCGAGCGTCTGTTCCGTCTGCTCTGGTGAAAATTACTGATATACAATTTCAAGATAAAAGGATATGTTACATTTCGACAGTGATTATATGCGGGGTTGTCATCCCGAAGTGCTTTCCCGTCTCGTTCAGACAAATATGGAACAGACTCCCGGTTACGGGAGCGACGAGTATACGTCGCGCGCCAAAAAGCTTGTTCTCAAGGCCTGCGGTCTTGAAGACGGCCGTGGCGACGTTGTATTTCTTGTAGGCGGCACACAGACCAATGCCACGGTGATAGACCTTGTCGCCGGACGGTACGACGGTGTGATATGCGTTGAAACGGGACATATCAACGTGCACGAATCGGGAGCAGTTGAGGCTTCGGGTCATAAAGTAATCACACTGCCTTCGCATGAGGGAAAAATGGATGCCGGAGAGCTCAATGAGTGGTTTACGTCATTCTACGGCGATGAGACATGGAAACATATGGTTCGTCCCGGAGTGGTGTACATCACATTCCCTACCGAGGTCGGCACAATATATACAAAAGCGGAACTGACGGCAATAAGAGAAGTCTGCGACAAGTGGAATACGCCGCTGTTTATCGACGGAGCGCGTCTTGCCTACGGTCTTGTGTCATCCGCCGACGTGACGCTGAAAGATATAGCCGCCCTCGCCGACATATTTTACATAGGAGGCACCAAATGCGGCACTCTCTTCGGTGAGGCTGTTGTGACCCGGCATCCCGAATGGCTGCGTCATATCGTATCCCATATCAAGGCACACGGCGCCCTTATGGCAAAGGGACGTCTGCTCGGGGTGCAGTTTGCCGCCCTATTCGAGAACGACCTTTATTCCCGGATAGGACGAAACGGCGTCGACACTGCCATGGCTCTTAAAAAAGGAATGACTGAGCGAGGATTCGAGCTGTTTATGGATTCTCCTACAAACCAGCAATTCTTTGTGTTGCCGAATGAAGTCATCGACCGGCTTCTTCCTCGGGCCTCCTTCGAACTATGGGGCGCACGACAGGCTACTCATACGCCGGTACGCTTCGTGACAGACTGGGGCACAACGGAAGAGGATATCAATAAATTTCTCTGTCTGCTCTAATTCCCGGTTCTGGACGCGCAGCCGAACATCCATATGAAGGCACGGTCGAGTCGCTGTTCGCCGTACTGATAGTGATTGCCTGGCACGAGTTCAAAGCAATCATTTATGCCGTTTTTGTGCAGATATCCGACAATCTGCACGGTGTCGGTCTGTACGGGCTGAAAAGCTTTCACATTGGTTTTTGCCTCCAGGTTTCCGAGCAGAAAATAAGCCTTTCCGGTCTTTTTCGGCACGGGCAGCGACGTGAGCCATTCCACAAAGCCGTCGTACCAGAATGAGCCTGAGAGACTGATGATATTGTGAAAAGTATCGTCGGTCATCCACTGCCATAGCGTGAAGAGGCCTGAAAGTGAGACGCCCGTAAGAGTGCGTTCGGCGTCTTCCGATATGTCCAGGCGCCGTTCTGTTTCGGGCATGACCTTGGTTTTGAGCATAGAAAGGAATTCCGGACCGTAGCCTTTGAAGTCGGGGCAGCCCGGCGGCTGGCCTTTTGCGGGCCATGGTGTAAGGTCATCGTCCCAGTCCATGCCTGATATTACTGCGATTGTCACGCCAAACTTCCGTGCGGCTTCCTCTATCCACTCACCGAGGCTTTCGAGCGGATAGAGCAGATAACAGATTCTGTCGGCCGATTGCCTGACAGTCTTGATGTTAAGATTCTCGATTCTGAATGTCTGCATACTTCATGATTCCATGTAATTCCTCGAATCCGATACTTTTATACAGCGAGCGAGCGCCGTCGGTCGTTTCAAGATATATTTTGTCGCAACCGAGTTCACGCGCTTTCGTCACGAGCCAGCGCACAATAGCATGGCCGATGCCGTGGCCGCGATGCTCAGCGCGTACATAAATATTCATCAGATAAGCGCATCGGCCCGACGGGTTATCGGGCGAAGGCAGCTCTTCGGACAGGCATATAGCGCCGCATCCCACGTCCAGACTTCCTACAACGGCCACAATAGCAATATGCGACCCGTCGGCGATATGCTGCTGATAGTAGCGGCGGTTGGCTGCAAGGAGTGCTTTTGAGGGGATGATACCGAACACATTTTCAATCACTTCCTTGCGCCAGTGCAGCAGGGTGGGGATGACAATTACCTGACGGAAAGTGACATTATTCATTCTTCAGTTCCTTCTTTCATTACAACGGGCAATGCACTGTCGTTGACTTTTCCGCGTCGCGTAAGCGGTATTTCGTCCATTTTCACAAAAAACTCAGGCACCATGAAATCGGCGAGACGCGAGTGGAGAAACCTCTTTATGCGGCTGATTTGACAATTTTTGTGCGAAGGTACAAAATATGCCGTGAGATATGCAAGTCCGTGTTCATCGGTGAACGCACGGACAACGCCCCGTTCGACGCAGG
Organism: uncultured Muribaculaceae bacterium; assembly: GCA_910587355.1. Taxonomy (GTDB): domain Bacteria; phylum Bacteroidota; class Bacteroidia; order Bacteroidales; family Muribaculaceae; genus CAG-873. The sequence continues at coordinate 11,772 of CAJUKF010000011.1, read as the reverse complement.
GTGATTCGTTGAGCACATTTTCCACTTCTTCCGGTTCGATACGCTTGCCGAGAATCATCACCTGCCTGTCCTTGCGGTGCAGAAAAGCTATGTTTCCGTCGGGAAGTCGGTAGCCTAAATCGCCGCTGCGGTACATACGCGTACCGTCACCGAGGATTACGAAATTTTTCTGCTCGGACGGATTGCCGAGATAGCCGCGTGAAACGCCTTCGCCGAAAATACATATTTCGCCTGTCATGCCGTCGGGTACTTCGTTCAGGTCTTTGTCGAGTATTTTTACGCTTACTCCTTTGACTGCTTTACCGACAGGGTATGTGCCGTCGTCGAGCGGCTCGGCGTTGTCAACGCGGTAATAAGTGGCGCAGACAGTTGTCTCGCTCGGGCCGTAAGTGTTATAAATCACAAAATTCTGAGTCCTGAGCCATGTTATATATGCAGCCCGTATTACATCGCCTCCGCTGATAAGAAGGCGCAGGCAGGAGGGGAAACAATTATAGCGGTCCATGTCGGCGAGAAGATACGGGAAACCGCTGATTTCAGTGACACCGTGGCGCTCACAGAATGCCATGAGGTCGGCGAGGGTGCCGTCGTGTACTTCTTTCGACGGAATGGCGAGAGCGGCACCGTTGAGTAGCGTGGTAAAGACCTCTTCGACAAAATATCGAACGAACAGATTGAGTACTGGAGCATGACATCGCCCGGAGCCACATGAAACTCGTTTTCGAATGCTTCGGCATAATTCACCACACTGTGATTCTCGACCACAACGCCTTTAGGCCGTCCGGAAGTACCGGAGGTGTAGAGAATATAAGCCACGCCGTCGGGGACAGACTTGTCGGAAAGCGGTTCGGAGGACGGATGATTGCGGCAGAAACCATCAGTGATGACAAAATCTACGCCGGCTGTGCGCATCATGTAGTCTATGCGTTCCTGTGGCAACGAAGGTTCGGCCGGGACATAGGCTGCTCCGCTTTTCAGCACCGCCAGCATCGCGGCTATCATCTCCGTACTATGGCTCATTACTATGCCGACGGCGGCATAATGTTCCGTCTGGAATTTCGCCATAATGGCATCTGCCATACGGTCGAGTTCGCGGTATGTAGTCGAGCGGCCGTCTTCAGTCACGGCAACCGTATCGGGCTGCGACTTCATCCACTGAGAGAATCTGCTGTATATTGTATTATTCTGCATTTTTCTTGACATTTATCTATACAAGCGCAGAATAATGCGATTTGTTCACACTATGCCGACATAAAAATGGTCGGTTCCTTTGTGGGGAACCAGCCGTATGAGAGTCAGATAATGAATAATCAGTCTTCGAATTCTATGAGGGCTGCATCGGTTCCGACGATTTCGCCTGGTGCTACAAGAATGCGTTTTACAGTAGCGTCGCGTTCGGCAGTCACATCGTTTTCCATTTTCATTGCTTCGTAAACGAGAAGGAGCTGGCCTTTCTTGACCTTGTCGCCGGCTTTCACATCGACGGAGATGATGCGTCCACCCATTGGGGCGTTGAGAGCGGGACCTGTAACGGGTTCTACCGGAGCGGAGACTTCAACTTTTTCCTCTGCTTTTACTTCAGGAGCCTTTGCTTTGTACTCTTGCTCGCGGCGTTTGCGGAGGAAGGTATTGGCAACGGTGGGAAGCAGTTCAAGCAGGAGTTCTTCTTCGCGGTTGCTTGCAAGAGGCACATTGCCGAACTCAGGGAGGGTGGGATTTGCCGGTTTCTTGTATGAGCTTACGTCGTAAGGTTTCTCGACGGGGCTGCCGGTAATTTTCTCACGGAAAGCGGGGTCGACGGGTACGGGAGTGTGGCCGTACTCACCTTTGACGAGGCTGATGAACTGGTTTGAGGGATTCGAGTAGTCGGGCTGGCCTTTCTTGCGGTCGAGAGCCACACTTACGGCCTGCGAGCCTACAATCTGGCTGGTAGGAGTAACGAGAGGCACGAGACCTGCGTCGCGGCGGACCATGGGAATCAGCTTCATCGCATCCTCGAGGAGGTCGCTTGCACCAAGGCTCTTGAGCTGAGCCACCATGTTGGAGTACATGCCGCCGGGAACTTCGGCGTTCTTGACGATTTCATTGGGCTTGGGGAACTCAAAGTAAGCCTCGATAGCGTGGCAGGCTTCGAGAAGGGCTTCCTCGTCGGCGTTTTTCGCAGCTGCGATTGCTGTGTCGAAGAGGGCGTCGATTTCTGCGGGAAGTGTGTCTTTGAGCGGGTCGAACTCGCGCGGCATCTTGCCGAGGTCGTAAGCCTTGAGCGATTCGCGTGCGCCGCGGAGGCGTGTGCGGATTTCGCCGACAGCTTCCATATTGGCTTCGAGTTCGATGCCGAGTTTCTTACAGAAGATATAGATAAGCTCGATAGCAGGAGCTGCCGAGCCGCCGCCGAACCACCAGATGTTGGTGTCGAGAATGTCGACGCCGTTGAGAATGGCCATGAGGGCCGATGCGAGGCCGTAGCCGGGGGTGCAGTGGGTGTGGAAGTCGACGGGAACCGCGAGGTTGGCCTTGAGCTTGGAGATGATAGAGGCGGCACGGAGAGGATTTACGAGACCGGCCATATCTTTGAGGGTGATGATTTTCGCACCCAGAGCCTCCATTTCTTTTGCTTTGTTTACGAAATACTCGTCGGTGAAAATCTTCTCGGGTTCCTGAGCTTTCTTGCCGAAGAGACGTCCGAAGAAACCGGGTTTCTCGGCGGGAGCCTCGGGTTTGGGGTCAACCGTGTAGCAGACAGCGCCGTCGGCTATTCCACCGAGGGAGTTGATGAGGCGGATAGATTCTTTTACGTTGTCAATATCGTTGAGCGCATCGAAAATACGCATCACATTGAGGCCGTTTTTGATAGCCTCTTTATAAAATCCTTCGAGTACGTAGTCGGGGTAAGGAACATAGCCGAAGAGGTTGCGGCCACGTGAAAGTGCCGACAGAAGTGATTTGCCCTTCATGGATTTTGATATTATGCGCAGACGGTCCCAGGGGGATTCGTCGAGATAGCGCATAACGGAGTCGGGCACCGCGCCGCCCCATACTTCCATGATGTAGAAGCCTGCGTTTTCGTAATAGGGGAGGAGCTTGTCGATTTCGGCCTGGCTCAGACGGGTGGCGAAGAGTGACTGCTGGCCGTCGCGGAGCGTAAGGTCGCGGATTTTCAGTTTGCGTTGTACCATAATTATTATGTCTTGACTTACTGTGTATCTTATGTTGTATCAGTTGTGTAAACAAAATGCAGCCGCTGACAGTGCCGAAATTTCTCTATGCAAATCAAAGCAATCCCTTTGCGCCATACATGTTTGTTCAGAGAGCAAAATTATAAATTTAGTTTGAATTAAAGAAATTATTCTTCAATTATTTGTTTATGGATATGCGAATGGTTACCTTTGTGATATAATTGAGACAAACATAATGATACAAAAATGAAAAAGATACTGTTTGCAGCGGCCCTGTTGCTCTTCGGGGCAGTGACCGGCGCATGTGCCGGGTGGATGTCGAAAGTAGCTGACAGTGTTCGTGTCGACCGCATGTCAATCCCCGGTTCGCATGATTCGGCCACGGGCTGCGGCACAACATGCGATTCGCTTGCACAGACACAGGAGCTTGACATAGTCTCGCAGTTCGATGCCGGCATTCGCGCTTTCGACTTCCGTCCGTCGGCCGACGGCGATACCCTGCGTATCTACCACGGTATGTTTGCCACGGGAGCTACTTTTGAAGAAGCTCTCGACACGCTTGTGGCCAAACTTGAAAAAGACCCAGATGAATTCGCCATTATCATAATGCGCCATGAAGACACGCACGAATCCGCTGCCGAAAAAGCCGCATGGGCTCCGATGATGAACAGACTGCTCAACAATTACAGCCACCGCGAGCGCCTGATTCAGTTCCGTCCGGGCCTTACGGCCGGCGACATGCGCGGAAAAATTCTTATTCTGAGCCGTGACAAATACGGCGATGAGCCTGTGGGCGGTTATATTCGTGACTGGTCGCATGAGGCCGATTTCGCATCGCAGGATGCCGCTGTTATCTACGGAGACGGCGAAGCACCGCTTCATGTTCAGGATTTCTATGACACATACGAGGCCCTCGATGTGAAGCTTGCGTCTGTCAAGAAAGTGATTGACTACTGCGGAAAGGCCGGAAGGGACGGAAAGTGGGTAATCAATCATGCGTCGGGCTATTATTCACCCTCGACTGTTACGGTTGATTCATACCGCGTCAATGCGAACGCAATCAACGGCGAAGTGGCACGCTATCTTAAAGAGGGCAAAGGTCCAGCCGGTATAATAATGATGGATTTCGCCGGAGCCGACCGCTCGGGCGACCGCGTTGTAGACGGAAAAATACTGATTGACGCAATTGTAGAGCGCAATTTCAGATAACCCGAATATCATCTGGATTAGTAATGCTATTTTCACGAAAAAGACCTGATTAATATAGGTATTTTCGTGAAAATAATACGTATTAGTATTGTTATTTTTTCAGATTATTCATAACTTTGTCACCGCCGTAATAATTACTGCGGTAATAAAATATGAAGTTCTATAATCGCACCAAGGAAATAGAGGAACTAAAGCGGATACAAGGGCGAGCCTTTGAATCCCGGTCGAGAATGACAGTGATAACCGGTCGGCGTCGTATCGGCAAGACATCGCTTGCTCTGCGAGCCACGCAAGGGGAGTATCCTACGGTATATCTTTTTGTCAGCCGTAAGAACGAGGCCGCATTATGCGAAGAGTTCGCCGGGCTTATCTCAACAGCTCTCAACTGCTATGTGCCGTCGGAGATAAAGACTTTCAAGTCGCTGTTTCAGATGATGATGGAACTTGCAGAGATCCGCAAGTTTAATCTGATTATTGATGAGTTTCAGGAATTTTTCAATGTCAATCCGTCGGTATTCAGCGATATGCAGAATATCTGGGATAGATACCGCGACGATACGCATGTGAATCTTCTGCTGATGGGTTCGGTGTACTCAATGATGCATAAGATTTTTGAAAGTTACCATGAGCCGTTGTTTGGCAGAGCGGACGCTACCATACGTCTGTCCGGTTTCGGCACAGAAACAATGAAGGAGATTCTGCGTGATTTCCGACCGGATTACGCCAATGACGAGCTGCTCGCTTTCTATTGCATTACCGGAGGTGTGCCGAAGTACATAGAACTTTTGTGCGAAGATACCGATTTGTCGATTGACGGGATGTTCAACTATGTAATCAGGGAGAACTCTCCTTTTATAGATGAAGGGCGCAATCTGCTGATAGAAGAATTCGGCAAGGATTATGGGCTGTATTTCTCAGTTCTTAGCTGTATTGCATCCGGGACAAACACCCAGGGCGCGATTGAAAGCGCATTGGGCGGTGTGACTGTGGCGGGCCATCTCAAACGGTTGATTGAGGATTATTCGCTTATCAAGCGGGCACGTCCTATAATGTCGAAGCCACGGTCTCAAAATGTGCAATATGAGATAACAGACAACTTCCTGAAATTCTGGTTCAACTATTTTGACCGCAACCAGACAATGGTTGAAATGGGCAATTATGACCGCATTCGTGAAATCGTTTTGTCAGATTATCCGACCTATTCCGGTCGTATTCTTGAAAAATACTTCCGGCTCAAAATGATGGAAAGTTATGAGTATATGAATATCGGCTCGTGGTGGGAACGTAAAAAGGGTAAGGACGCCAACGAAATAGATATAGTCGGTATCAAGGTGGATGACAAGACTGCCGTAGTTACTGAAGTTAAACGCCAACGCCGCAACTACGACCATAAGGCATTTATAGAGAAAGTGGAGCGCATCAAGTCATGTCTCCTCATGAAATATGAGGTCGAGACAAAACTGTTGACTTTGGAGGATATGTGATGATTGCGAGAACACATCCACACTCTTGACAAGTAAGAAGACACTTACCGGTTGAATCTGCGACCCGAATATTGGCAAAAGTTTTTTGCATAAAACTGATATAATTTGTAAATTTGGCACATAAAACACTTAACAATCTGCACTATGAATCAATTCACACCCGCCGACCTTGAGCAACTCAAGAGCAAAGGCATAAGCGAAGCTGCCGTAGAACAGCAACTTGCGCGTTTCCGTACAGGTTTCCCCTATCTGCGTATCGAATCGCCGTCGGCTCCCGGCGCCGGTATGCTTTCAATCGATAAAGACCTTGCCGAGGCCGGTGCCTCGCGCTGGGAGATGTTCCTGCAGGACGGCGGTGATGTCCTCAAATTCGTGCCCGCCTCAGGTGCCGCTTCGCGAATGTTCAAGGCTCTGTTTGCCTTTGTCAACGGCGACGAGGCAGCTCCGGCGCCAGGTACCCCGGTAGCTCAGCTTGTGGAGCGCATACATGATTTCGCTTTCTACAGCGAGCTCTCGCAGGCGGTCGCAAAGCTTTACGGCGACGGTGTGACAGTAGGCAGCCTTATAGAAGCAGGCCGATTCAAAGACCTCGTTGCCGCCATTATCAAGCCCGAAGGCCTCAATTACGGACAGCTGCCCAAAGCTCTCCTCACATTCCATAAATACGAAGGCAATCACGTGCGCACCGCTCTCGAAGAGCAGCTTGCCGAAGGCGCACAGACCGCAGCCTCGAAAGGCGGCAAGGTACGTCTTCACTTCACCGTATCGGCAAATCACCGCAAACTCTTCGAAGCAAAGCTATCGGAAGTGCTTCCGGCCATGGAACAGCGTTTCGGTGTGAAATATGAGGTAAGCCTGTCGGAACAGAAACCGTCGACCGACACCATAGCCGTTACCCCGGACAACGAGCTTTTCCGCGATGACGACGGCAAACTCGTGTTCCGTCCCGGCGGCCACGGCGCTCTGATTGAAAACCTCAACGACATCGACGCATCGGTCGTTTTCATCAAGAATATCGACAATATCGTCACTGATGCTCACCGTGCCTCGACAATCGAATATAAAAAACTGCTCGGCGGCATTCTGCTGCTCGTCCACGACAACATAGAGCATCTGCTCGAAGAACTTAAGAATCCTACCGCAGACAATGTGGAAGAAGCTACGGCATTCGTTGAAGGTACTCTGTGTTATCTGTCGCGTGACCTTGACGAGAGACTTCCGATTGAGAAACGCGCCGAAGCACTCCGTGTCATTCTCGACCGTCCGCTCCGTGTCTGCGGCATGGTGAAGAACGAAGGCGAACCCGGAGGAGGCCCATATAACGCATTTTCGTCCGATGGTAATTCAATTGCCCCCCAGATTCTCGAATCCACCCAGATAGACCTCTCCAAACCCGAGAATGCCGAGATGATGAAGAAAGCCGGATACTTCAATCCCGTGGACCTCGTATGCTATCTCAAACGCGCCGACGGCAGCCGCTATCATCTGCCCGATTATGTGGATGAGCACACCGGTTTCATCTCGTCGAAATCATCGGGCGGCCGCGACCTCCGCGCTCTCGAGCTTCCCGGCCTGTGGAACGGAGCCATGAGCAACTGGAACACAGTCTTCGTAGAAGTGTCCGCGTCGACATTCAATCCTGTCAAGACCGTAAATGACCTCCTGCGTCCGGCACATCAGTAAAAAAGTATCAAAAGTTAAAATCTCCCATAGCCTTAATTCAGATATGAACAACAAGCGAGGGAAAATCATAGTCATTGCCGCACCGTCGGGGTGCGGCAAATCGACTATCATCAATGCATTGCTCGAAGGCGGAGACCTCAATCTCGGGTTCTCTGTCTCGGCTACCACACGTCCGCCGCGCGAGGGCGAGGTCGATGGTGTGAACTATTATTTCATGAGCGAGGAGAACTTTCGCGACGCGATAGCCGAAGGACGGTTTGTCGAATTCGAGGAAGTGTATCCCGGCCGTTTTTACGGTACACTCCGCAGCGAAATCGACCGTATACTCGACGAAGGCCACAATATAATTCTTGACCTTGATGTGAACGGTGCCCTCAGTGTGAAGAAGCTGTATGGCCGCGAAGCGCTTAGCATATTCATAGAGCCGCCGAGCATAGAGGAGCTACGTCGCCGGCTTGAGTTCCGCGGCACCGAATCATCTGAAGTCATAGATGTGCGCGTCGACCGTGCACAGTATGAAATTTCCCGCGCTGCAGAATTCGATACCGCAGTTGTGAACGACCGGCTAGATGAGGCTATAAATACCGTACGCAACATTATCAAGGGCTTTACGGTGCTTTATTGATTGAAAACGACAGGCTTATGTATACTGTAGGTATTTTGGGTGGGTCATTCAATCCTGTCCATATCGGTCACATGATGCTGGCTTCGTACCTTGTGCAATGGGGTTATGTAGACTGCGTCTGGCTTACATTATCTCCGCGGAATCCTATCAAAGACCCCGGAGAACTTTTGCCGGATACGAAGCGCCTGCAGATGCTGTCGATTGCCGCCAAGGGTGCCAAAGGCATCGATATATGCGACATAGAACTTACGATGCCGACACCGTCGTATACTATACGTACTCTCGACGAACTGCATTCACGCTATCCCGAAATCAGATTCAAGCTTATTATCGGCAGTGACAACTGGCAGATATTCGACCATTGGCGTGAGGCGCAGCGTATTCTCGATGATTACGGAGTGATGGTGTATATGCGTCCGGGTTATCCTGTCGACGACGAGCATGTGATAGGCCTCGAAGTGGTGCGGGCTCCGATGATTGATTTGTCGAGCACGTTTATACGTCGTGCGCTTGCCAAAGGCCTCGACATGCAGTACTTTCTGCCGTCGGGTGTTTATAAATACATAATTGAAAACCGTCTTTATGGCGTTGTTCCGGCCAAACCGGGCACACGCAAGTGAGCAAATTATAATATTATGAATCAGTCTTCTAGTGCCGTAAGTCTGGCCGGCCTTTCAGTAGAGTACTGCAAGGCTATGGCAGCGTGCCGCGAACAGGAGCCCCGTGATTTTCTGCGTGAGGTGCTTCGCTATCTTCCTCGTATATACGTCACGTTGACGGATACGCGTCCTTATGGTGAAGACAGTGACCCTGGAGGGGGGGCGGATGAGACCGGCGCTATTTATGAGACTCTTACGGAAGAACAGTATAATGAGGTGCGCGATTCAATAAGCGCAGTATTAGGTGAGAACGACATGTATCTCGACACAGCAGTGGAGGATATGCGTTACTCTGACACGCCTGTCGCCGTATCCCTCTCGGAGCAACTGGCCGACATTTATCAGCAGCTGGCTGATTTCGCAGCAACGGTAAGCCAGATTTCAAGTTATGAGATGCCTGATGCCGTGTCGGAACTCAAATACCGCTTCGACACCTACCTCTCTACAGTAATCTGCAGTGCGCTGCGGGCTGCGGACTATACCTATCGCCACGCTTTCTGATTGCCTGAGAACATAGGCATACAACTAATAAACAGATATAACGAGTTTTACGCAATGAAAGAAGAAAACATCATAAAAGATTTGTGTGAGTTCATGGACGCGTCACCGGTCAATTTTCTGGCAGTTGATACTGTCTGTGGCCGTCTTAGGGACGCCGGTTTTGAGGAACTTGACATGCGTGCGGAGTGGAGCCTTAAAAGCGGCGACCACCGCTATGTGGTAAAAAACGGTTCGGCTGTTTTTGCTTTCATTGTGGGCGAAGGCGCACCCTCGGCCGGATTTCATATTATTTCGGCGCACAGCGACTCGCCTTGCTTCCGTATCAAGCCTCACTGCGAGATTGCGTGTGAGGGCGGTGCCGTGAAACTCAATACAGAAGTGTACGGAGGCCCGATTCTTTACACATGGTTCGACCGTCCGCTTTCGATTGCCGGCCGTGTGATGCTCCGCAGCGACAATCCGCTGCAGCCTGAGGCCCGTACGGTTATGTTTCGCCGTCCGCTGCTGGTGATACCTCATCTTGCCATTCACTTCAACCGTGCAGTGAACGAAGGCAACAAGCTTTCGAAGCAGAAAGATATGTTGCCTGTGATTGCTCTTGACTGCAAGGAGAGCAAAGGAATGATACGCAAACTGGTTGCAGAAGAGCTTGATGTTGAACCTGACAGGATAATAGATTATGACCTGTCACTTTACAGCACAGCCAAGGCTCAGGTGGTGGGTGCTGATGAAGACATGCTCTGTTCAGGTCGGCTGGATGACCTGTCGATGGTTCACGCCGGTATGACTGCGCTGCTTGCGGAGGCCGACGTCAAGTCGCAGAATACGCGTGTGCTTGCAGTCTTCGATAACGAGGAGACCGGCTCCGGTACAAAACAGGGTGCTGCTTCACCGGTGCTCGAGCATATACTTCGCTCTGTTATATATGCCAGAGGCGGTTCGGAGCGCGACTTTATGCGTGCTGTTGCCGATTCGTTCATGATTTCTGCAGACAATGCGCATGGCGTACATCCCAACTATGTGGAGAAATACGACCCGACAAACCATCCTGTGCTCGGCGGTGGCCCGTGCATCAAGGTAAACGCAAACTGCAAGTATATGACCGATGCCGATTCGGCTGCCGTATTCGCAGAAATATGCCGTAGGGCCGGAGTTCCTGTTCAGTACTTCGTAAACCACAGCGACGTGGCCGGCGGCTCGACACTCGGCAATATACTCACTTCCCAAATACCTCTTCGAGGTGTCGATATGGGAGCACCGCTTTGGGCAATGCATTCGTGCTGCGAGACCGCCTCTTGTGCCGACCATATCTACACTGTAAAAGCTTTCGCCGAATTTTTCGGAATGTGAAAGGTGATATGGGTGTAAAAGGATGAAAGGCAGATTATCAGTATATGCGGCATTATTCTGTGTCGCAATCACCGGTTGTGCACCACAGGGCGCCCAGTCTCAGGGAAAGACAGGCGTACCAGAGAGTGTCAATGAAGAGGTAACGGATACAATCCTCGGCAAGATGGAAAAGCACTCATACAGCGGTCTGTTTCCTGTTGCAGGCGGGAGCACATACACTATTCACTGACTGTGCAAAACCACGAATATAGCGGAGACGGCGTATTTAAGCTGATTAAGAACTGTCTCAATGCGGAAAACAAGACGTACAAGTCGGGGGAATACCATGGCCGGCGTTATACGCAGAGAGGAATTCCGGGCGACAACGATGCCACTGTATGGCAGTTAAAAGCTGATGACGGAACAATATTCAATTTCCTTTTATTACTGTCCGCTAAACTTCAGGAGGCAATAGAAAGAAAGGGCCGATTCCATTTGCAGGAGTCGGTCCTTTTAGTTTAGTTTGTGTTCGCCAAAACATATGTCTAAACTATGCCCAAAAGTAGTAATTTCTTCGGACAGCCGATATACGGACAGCTGATAAAATCGCTTGACCGTGAAAAAATAGTTGAAATGAGCCGTAAACACAGCGGAGAGAAGTATGTCAAGAGCTTCGACGGCTATACACATCTGCTGACAATGCTGTATGCGGTGATACAGCGGTTCGACTCATTGCGAGAAATAGAGACATCTATGACTGCGGAAGTCCGCAAACTACATCATGTGGGCATCGACACCGTACCGAAGCGCAGCACTTTGTCGGATGCAAATGCCAGACGCCCGGAAAAGTTCTTTGAGGAGGTCTATCGGGACCTGTACGAAGCCAACAAGGGCATTCTTTCATCGGACAGCCGGCGTAACGGCACGGAAGAATGGATAAAACGGCTGCGCATCATCGATTCCACAACCGTAAGCCTGTTCTCCAATGCCATTTTCAAGGGCGTTGGTCGCCATCCGAAGACAGGCAAAAAGAAAGGCGGCATTAAGGTCCACGCAGATTAAACAGGCAAGTGCGAAATTAGGAAAAATGTTTGAAGAATTGTATT